>NZ_JBSGZJ010000110.1:0-17766 GCF_053610925.1 Streptomyces sp. NPDC054847
TCAGGACGCCGTGCGAAGCGCGGTACCGGGTCCGGGCGGAGCCGGATCCCTCAGAGCAGTGCCTTCAGGTGCTCCGCCAGCAGGTCCCAACGCCACTTCTCCTCGACCCAGGCCCGCCCCCGCTCCCCCATCCGCTTCCGCAGCTCCGGGTCCTCCAGCAGGTGCACGATGCGCTCGGCCGACTCCTCCGCCGAGCCGCCGCGGACGACCCAGCCGGTCTCGCCGTCGAGCACGGCGTCCGGCGCGCCGCCCGAGTCGCCCGCCACGACGGGCAGGCCGGTCGCCGACGCCTCCAGGTAGACGATCCCGAGGCCCTCGACGTCCAGACCGCCCCTGCGGGTCCGGCAGGGCATGGCGAAGACGTCGCCCGCGCCGTAGTGCGCGGGGAGTTCGGACCAGGGCACGGCGCCCGTGAAGCGCACCGACCCCTCGACCCCGGTCTCCGCCGCGAGGCCCCGGAGCTCGTTCTCGTACGGGCCGCCGCCGACGATCAGCAGCACCGCGTCCGGCACCTTCGCGAGGATCGCGGGCATGGCGCGGATCAGCGTGTCCTGCCCCTTGCGCGGCACGAGGCGTGAGACGCACACCACCACGGGCCGGTCGCTCAGGCCGAGCCGTCGCCGGACCAGGTCGCCGCCGGAGCCGGGGTGGAAGGTCTTCTCGTCGACGCCGGGCGGCAGCTGGACCATGCGGTCCGCGGCCTCGGGCGTCAGCGCCGCGGCGATGCGTGAGCGGGTGTACTCGCCGAGGTACGTGATCGTGTCCGTGCCCTCGCCGATGCGGCGCAGCAGCTGCCGGGACGCGGGCAACTGCGCCCATCCCGCCTCGTGGCCGTGCGTGGTGGCCACCAGCCGGCGCGCGCCGGCGCGCCGCAGAGCGGGGGCCATCAGTCCGAGCGGGGCGGCAGCGCCGAACCACACGGACTCGCAGCCGTGTTCGCGCAGAAGGCGCGCGGCCGTGCGGGTGACCCGAGGGGTCGGCAGGAGCATCGTCGTACGGTCGCGTACGACCGTGAAGGGCTGCTCGGCGTCGAACGCCGCGGTCGCCTCTGCCCCCTCCCGGCCACGCTTCCATGTGGAGGCGTAGACGACGAGTTGTCCGGGGTCCAGCCGTAGCGCCATGTTGTGGAGGAACGCCTGGATGCCGCCGGGCCTGGGCGGGAAGTCGTTGGTCACGATCAGGGTCTTGTGCATCGTCGCAGACAGTACCGAACGGCCCGGTCGCCCGGTTCGGGTACCGCCACGGCATGATGGCAGTCTCAGCTACCGAGTCGTCCCCCGGCTCCTCCACCGACGAAAGAGACACGATGCCGACGGCGCTCGCGCGAGGCACGATCCTCCCCTTCACGGTGTGGTTGCTCACCAGGACCGCGCTGCTGCTGTTCGTCTTCAAGGTCGTCGTCTTCCCCGGGCCCGACGTCACCAGCGACGTCTCGGCGATCTACCGGGGCTGGTACGAGGTGCTGAGCAGCGGTACGTACCCGCTCGACGACGTGACGTGGCAGTACCCGCCCGCCGGCGCGCTCGCGATCCTCTCCCCCGGGCTCCTCCCGGGCCTCGACTACACGTCCGCCTTCTTCGTCGTCGTCCTCGTGTGCGACCTGCTGGTCCTGCTCCTGCTGCGGTACGCGGAGCGACGGGGGACCGCGCGGCGGGGCACCTGGGTGTGGGTCGTGGGCGTTCCGCTGCTCGGCCCGACGGTGTACGCCCGCTACGACCTGATGGTCACGGCCGTCGCCGTCGCCGCGCTCCTCGCGGGCGTGCGCCGGCCGGGGACCCTGGGGGCGCTGGCGGGGTTCGGGGCGGTGCTGAAGGTGTGGCCGGTGCTGCTCCTGCTGGGTGTTCCGCGGGGGCGCACCACGGTCCGGTCCTGGGGCGCCGCGGCGGCCACGGCCGGGGCGGTCACCGTGCTGCTGTGCACGTTGATGCCGGGCGGGCTGGCCTTCCTCACCTTCCAGCGCGACCGGGGTACGGAGGTCGAGTCGCTGGGCGCCCTGGTCTTCCACTTCGCCCGGCACTTCGGCTGGGAGGGGCAGGTGCTGCTGAACTACGGGTCCGTCGAGTTCCTCGGCCCGTACGTCCCGATGGTCAGCACGGCCGCCCTCGGGCTGTCCGTCCTCGCGCTCTGCTGGCTGGTGCTGTGGCGGCTGCGGGCGAGGGAGTTCGGGCCGTCCACGCCGTGCGACGCCGCCTTCGCGGCGGTGCTGCTGTTCACGACCACGAGCCGGGTGATCAGCCCGCAGTACATGGTGTGGCTGGTCGGCCTGGCCGCCGTGTGCCTGGTGTTCCGCGGCAGCCGGATGACGCTCCCCGCCTGGCTGGTGCTGGCGGCCACCGCCGTGACGGTGCTGGAGTTCCCCATCTGGTTCGCGGAAGTCGTGGCGAGCGACCCGTCCGGCATCGCGCTGCTCGTCCTGCGCAACGGGCTGCTGGTGGCCGCGACGGTCACCGCCTGCCGCCGGCTGTGGCGGCAGACGGTTCCCGTGCCGCGGCCGCCGGCCGGGATCAGCCCAGTTGCTCGCGCAGGAAGTCCCGCCACATCGCGGTGAACTCCTCCGGCGTGGTACCGAGCTCCTCGCCCAGTGCCCGCTCGACCGCGCCCTCCCGCCGCGGCCCCTCACCGACGGACCGGTAGAACGCGGTGAGCTTCGCCTCGCCCCAGCGGCCGGCGATCATCTCGCACGCGAGCCTGCCGCCCTCGTAGGCCCGCGCGAGGGCGTCCGCGTCGCCGCCGAAGGAGAAGTCCCGGTCGGTCGGCAGCGCGGCGGGCACGTCCCCGGCCAGGACCGCTTCCTGCATCTCGGGGGCGGCCTCCGCGGCGGTACGCCCCGTGCCGCGGTACGCGACCCAGTCCGCGAAGCCCTCCGACAGCCACATCGGTGTCGCGGCGGAGGTGTGCGCCCGGGTCGCCACATGGGTGGTCTCGTGGGTGAGCACGACCCGCTGCCCGAACTCGCCGAGCAGCCCGTACGCCTCAGGGTTCACGACGACCCGGTCCGCGGGCGAGCCGCCCTTCGGGCCGCCCGTCTCGCCGGTGGTCACGGCCGCGATGCCCCGGTACCCGGCCGCCGGCGTGCCCAGCAGCCTGCCCATGGCCTCCACTGAGTCCGGTACGAGCACCACGACCCTACCGGCCCATTCCGACGGCCAGGCGCCCGATACGGCGGGCACGGCACGGTCGGTGGCGGCGGCGAGTTCACGCAGCCGCTTCTCGTCCTGCCCGACGCCGAGGACGAGGCTGTGACTGCCCCGTACGGCGTCCACATCGCCCTGCTGCCACAGCTGCTGCGGGGCGCCGGTGCCGGCGCGGTCGGCGGTCACGTACCAGCGGCCGTCGCGCTCGGTCAGCTCGAGGGTGCGGGAGACGGTCATCGGCGCGCTGTCGTAGCCGGCTATCCGGTACCGCAGCTCGGTGTCGGCGACGGCCTTCCCGCTCCGGTGCCGAACGCCCTTGACCCGGTACCCCCACGAGTGCAGCGGCACATCGGCGAGGTTGTCGAACTCCTCGCCCTGCGCCGCCCGCAGAGCGGCCGCGCCCGGCTCGAGCGACGCGAGGTAGCCGGCGCGGTCGTGGCCGAGCAGGGCGGCGGCCCGGACGTCCAGGGCCTGTTGTATCTCCTTGACGGCCGGGTCCACGGGCGCCGGCCCGATGCCACCGCACCCGCCGACGAGCACGAGCACGGCGAGCGCCGTCCCTGCTGTGCGCTGCGCGCGCCCGTGCGATGCCATCCTGCGATGGTACGTAACGGGCCGCCGAGGGCCGCCCCCTCGACCACCGCCACCGGGCTCCGCCCGGTGTTCCGGGGCTCTGCCCCCGAGCCCCCGCGCCTCAAACGCCGGCGAGGCTGAAGTTGCCCGGCAACTTGAGCCCTTCCCGGCACCCCGCGCCTCGGACGCGGCGTGCCTGGGTGCCTCGCAGCGGCATTTCCGGCCCGCACGGCAAGGCCTCACCCGCCGCAGGCCAGGTTGCGGCCGTAGCGAGACCAGAGGCGCCCGCGGGTGGGTGCCGCGCAGCGGCATGTCAGACCGCCCGGCGCTCGAGGGCCCCGCGCGGATCGCGGTACGGGGTCCCGCGGCCTGCCCCCACGCGGCCGAGCCGCACATCGGTACAGCGGCAAGGGGCGGAGTGGGGAACGGCCCCCACAGCGGTCCACCCGCCGGGCTACACCCGCGTCACCGCGTACACCGGCATCATCCCCACCGGGTCGTACCGCACCGCCGCGCCGGGATACGGCGCGTGGACCACCTGCCCGTTCCCCACATACATGCCGACATGGCTCGCGTCGCTCCGGTACGTGACGATGTCGCCCGGCCTGGCAGCCGACAGGGGCACGCGGGTGCCCGCGTGCGCCTGGGCCTGGGAGGTGCGCGGGAGGCCCACTCCCGCCTGGGCATAGGACCACTGCACAAGGCCCGAGCAGTCGAAGCCGGTGGGCCCGGTGGCGCCCCACACATAGGGGCGGCCGACCGCGCTGCGCGCCGCCGCCATGGCCGCCGCCGCATGCGGGGAGGCGGCCGGGAGTCCGGGCAGTGCGGCCATGCCCGCCAGGTCGTCGCGCCCGGAGCGCGAGGACCTGTCGTACGCCTCCCGTTCCCCGGCCGGCAGCGCGTTCAGCAGACGTCTCGCATCGCCGAGCTTGCGTTCCACCGTGCGCTTGTGGCGCGCCACCGCGCTTCTGCTGCGCTCCAGTTCGGCGAGGTCGCGTGCGGCCTCGGTGCGTTCCTGGCCGAGGTCGCGCTGCTCGCGGCGGAGGTCGGCCAGCGCGGCGGAGTTTCGTTCGGAGACGCGGTCCAGCGTCGCCGCCGCCTCGAGGTAGCCGTCCGGGTCCTGGGAGAGCAGCAGTGCCAGCGCCGGATCGATGCCGCCGGAGCGGTACTGGGCGCCTGCCACGGAGCCGAGCGCCTCGCGCATCCGGTTGATCCGCTCCTGGCTGCGGGCCACCCTGTCCTGCGCGTGCTCGACCTGATCGTGGAGCTTCTCGACCCGCTCGCCCGCGGCGTTGTAGCGCTCCGTGGCCCGTTCGGCGTCCTCGTAGAGCCGGTCGACCCTGGCCCGGGTCGCCTCCGCGCCGGTTCCCGGCTCGGCACCGGCCGGTGCGGCACCGGCGCCGAGGGCGGCGGCGGCCGTGGCCGCCGCCGCGGACAGGACGGTGCCCCGGGCACTCCGTGTGAGGCCGGGCTGTGAGGGTCGACGGTGGGACACCACGTGCCGCGCTCCCTTCCGCAGGACTTTCGCAGCGGTTCCACCGGGACTTCCGGGGAACCGGGTTCGATGCGCGGCAGAGAGTAACCGGGTGAACACGAGGTGACCAAAGCCCCCGGCGGGCACAAAGAGTGACGCCCCGCCGGAGACCACAGGTCACCGGCGGGGCGTCGCGTCAGTACGAAGGGGACGAATTCCCCCGTTCGGGCGGGTGTGAGGACCCGCCGAACGATCCGTCCGACTGCCTGGGCGGCAGTCCGTCCGACCGTGCGTCAGATACGCACACCGAACTGGAACGGCATGTTGTTGATCGACTCGTAGCGCACGTTGGTGCCGCTCCGCGGAGCGTGCAGCACCTGGCCGTTGCCCGCGTAGAAGCCGACGTGGTGCAGGTCGCCGTAGAAGATGACCAGGTCGCCCTGCTTGAGCTGGCTCTGCGAGTAGATGCGGGTGCCGGCGTTGGCCTGTGCCTGCGAGGTGCGCGGGATGGAGACGCCGGCCTGCGCGAACGCCCAGGAGGTGAGCCCCGAGCAGTCGAAGGAGTTCGGGCCGGACGCGCCGTAGACGTACGGCTTCCCTATCTGGGACTGCGCGGCGGCGAACGCGGCGGACGCGCGCTGCGAGGCGGGCACGGCCGGGCCGAGGTCGACACGGGCGCTGGCGCGGTTCGCGCGGCTCTCGTCGGCGGCGAGCGCGGCGCGCTCGGCGGCGGTGAGGGAGTTCAGCAGCCGCTGCGCTTCCGCGAGCTTGCCCTGAACCTCCTTCTTCTTCTCGCCGAGCGTCTTGCGGGTCTCGGCCAGGTCGCCGAGCTTGCTCTGGGCCTCCTGGCGCTGCTGCGCGAGGGTGCGCTGCTTGGCCTGGATCTCCTGGATCGCCTCGGTCTGCTTGGCGCCGAGCTGGTCCAGCGCGGAGGCCTTGTCGAGGTAGGTGTCCGGGTCACCGGAGAGGAAGAGCTGCACGGAGGGGTCGATGCCACCGGTGCGGTACTGGGCGCTCGCCACCGAACCCAGGCTGTCCCTCAGGGTGTTGAGCTCGTCCTGCCCGCGGGCGACCTTGTCCTGCAGCGCGTCGATCTGCTCGTCGAGCTTCTCCTGCTGCTCCTTGGCCCCGTTGTACTTCTCGGTGGCCTTCTCCGCCTCTTCGTAGAGCTTGTCGACCTTTTCCTTGACCTCGCTCTTGCTCGGCTTCGGCTCGGCCTGGGCGGTCTGGGCGGTCAGGGCGACGGCCGCTGCGGCGGTCGCGGTGAGCACGGTCACGCGGGTGCGGCTCGGCTGCTTGGGACGACGGTGGGACGCCACGAAGGCGAGCTCCTTCTTCCTCGAGCCGCCTACCGGGCAGTGGGGGGACGCGAATCCCCGGCGTCCGCGCATCGGGTCCCTGGGGGAAATGGGGTCGAACTGCACGAACTCGGCGGTTCCTTCGCTGTCGCCCCGGATGGGCGATCAACCGCGCGAAGGTTCGAGCCCCGACCTTAGTGACCTTCCTGTGATCACTTCAAATCCTCACAGGAAAAATCTTACCCAGGGAGCCCATTCTTTACTCTCATCACACGTGTAGTAATGGAGACTTGACACAGCGTCCCACCTGCGGAGACCCGAAATCGGGCATATGCCGCCGGAGTTACGAGACGCGCGAAAGCCGCTTCAGCAACAAGGCGGACGCGACCGGCCTGGCCCCCGCCTTCGCGACGCCGTCGGCCACCTCCCGGTCGGTGGAGACGACCACCACGGGCCGGCCGGGCGGCTCCGCCCTCACCAGCTGGCGGATCAGTTCGTCCGCCGTCACACCCGCCTTGGAGAACAGCACCCGCACCCCGCGCGGCGGCGCCAGCAGCACCGGAGCGGCGAGCTCCGCCCCGTCGAACACGCAGGTGATCTCGGCGCCCGTCCGGGCCGCGAGCATCGACAGGCCGCCCAGCAGCCGCAGCCGCTGCTTCTCCAGCGGCATCGTCGGATAGCCGGTCTTCGTGACGTTGTAGCCGTCGACGACGAGATGCGCCTGCGGCAGCGCCAGCAGTTGGTCGAGGAGGGCGGGATCCGTCTCGGAGAGTGCCCGTGCCGCGATGTCCTTGGGCGACATCCGCCCCGGTTCCACGGCGTCCACCGTGTCCGCCGGGTGCATGTCCGCGGGCGGCAGGGCCAGCTCGCGGCGCAACCCCTGGGCCGCGTCGAGCACCGTGTCCAGGAGCAGCCGCAGCCGCATGTCCTCGACGGAACGACCCTCGCGGGCGGCCCGGCGGCCCGCCTCGACCGCCGACTCGGCCTCCGCCAGGCGTGCCTTGAGCCGCCGGGTCTCGCTCTCGGCGGCCGACACCTGGGCCGCGGCCTGGGCCCGGACACCGTCGATCTCGGCGTCCCGGTGGCGCAGGGCGGCCTCGCCGCGTTTCAGATCGGCCTGGGCGCTGCGCAGCTTGCGGTGCAGCGACTCGTTCTCCTTGCGGGCGCTGTCGAGTTCGGCGCGCAGCCGCTCGGTCTCCGACCTGATCTGGTCGCGGGCCTGGGCCAGTTCCTCGCGCAGCCGGTCCAGCTCGCGCCGCCCGGCCTCGTCCGCCCGCTCGGCATCGGCCCGCTGCGCCTCCTCGCCGGCGGCGGCGACCATCTTGACCCAGCCGGCGGGACGCAGCACATAGGCGGCCGCCGCCACGTCCGCGGGGTCCGCGGCGGCGGGCGGCGATCCGGACTCGAGCGCCTTGACCAGCTCGGGCTGGGCCTTGCCGAGCCGTTCGCCGATGCGCTGGCGGAAGAGGGGGTCCCCCTCGAGCGCGGCAGCCATCGCGTTCCCGGCGAACTTGGCGCGCCGGGTGGGGGTGAACCGGGCGTACTGCCGGAGCTGGGCGGGCAGTTCGGCGACGGTCAGGCCGCCGAAGGCGTCGGAGACGAGGGCGACGACCCGTCGCCTCACACCTTCCGGCAGCGGGCGGTCGAGCGCCTCGGCGGCGTCACCGGCCGCACCGGCCGGCCCGCCGCCGTTCTCAGGCTGCTCCACGATCCGTCACCCCTACCACCCATGGGGGCCGCTCCGTTCAGGAACCGGCTCCCGGCCTGTCCACCAGCTCGATCTGGTCCACCGCGTTGCACCAGCGGCATCGGACCGACTCGATGGTCTCACTGACGACCTCGCGCTCCTCCACGGTCGGCTCACCCGCCAGGTCCAGATGGACGTACTCGACGACCTTCGACGAGCGTGTGACGTCGAAGCGCGTCAGATTGCCACAGAGCGTGCAGCGCCACCTGGTCTCGGCGGTCGGCGAGGGAACCGTCGTCATCGTGCCGTCCTCTTGTCTCATGCGGGTGCGGTACCGCGGTGCGCCGTCGAACTGCGGATGTACTGCCTGTAACCCTACGGCCTCGCAGGTACCCGATGTCGCGGCGAGGCACTCTGTACCGTTCGGTCCTGCTACGCCATGCTCTGTCCATGATCAGTAGGTGGGGCACGGCCAGGAAAGCGCTCAGGAACGCGGCCTCGGGGCCGACGGTGACATACGGCCTGATCGCGGTCTGTTGCGCGATCTTCCTCATCAGCCCGGTGTCCGGCTTCAACCCCGTGTACGGCCTCGGTGACCGGCTGCTCGTCGCCCAGGCGGGGTACTTCGAGCGCTGGGGCGTGATCCCCGCCGAGCTGACGGCCGGCTCCCCGGACGCCCTGCTCACTCCGCTCACCGCGCTCTTCGTGCACGGCAGTTGGCTGCACCTGCTGGGGAACATGCTTTTCCTGTTCGTCTTCGGCGCCATGGCGGAGGAGCGTATGGGGCAGCTGGAGTTCGTGCTCTTCTACGTCGGGGCCGGATATCTCGCGCTGCTCGCGTTCGCGGTCGTCAACGCCGACTCCGAGCAGACGCTGGTGGGGGCCTCCGGGGCGATCTCCGCCGTCCTCGGGGCGTTCCTCTTCCTCTTCCCGAGGGCGCGGGTGACCAGCCTGTTCCCTTTCCTCTTCTTCCTGCCGCTGCGATTCCCCGCCTGGGCGGTGCTGATCTTCTGGTTCGTCCTTCAGTGGCTGGCGGCCAGGGGCGCCGGCAGCGGGCCGGGCGTCGCGTATCTGGCGCACCTGGTCGGCTTCGGGGCGGGCTTCGTCTACGCGTGGGGCCGCTACGGGCGTGGGACTAGAGTGAACGCATCCGCAGCGACCGAGGGAGAAAGCCAGCCGTGATCACCGCGATCGTGCTCATCAAGACCAGCGTGGACCGCATCCCCGAGATCGCCGAGTCGATCGCCGCGCTGGACAGCGTCAGCGAGGTCTTCTCCGTCACCGGTACCTACGACCTGATCGCCATGGTGCGCGTGGCCAGGCACGACGACCTGGCGGACGTGATCCCCGGCCGGATCAGCAAGATCCCCGGTGTCGAGGGGACCGACACGCATGTCGCCTTCCGCACCTACTCGCAGCACGACCTGGAGGCGGCGTTCGCCATCGGGCTGGACGCGTAGGACCGGTCCGGGGGCCGGGGCCGTCCGGGAACGGAACCCGCCGGGGCGCGTCTGGGGCCGGACCCGGCCGCGACGCATCGGGGCCGTTCATGAAGGAATCCTCATCCGCGCCTCATCCGGGCTTTCCGCCAGGCTCCGAGGATGACCGGTATGGCATTCACCCATCGCATGGCGACCCTCGCCGCCGTCGTCGCCATCCCGCTCGGTATCGCGGCCACCAGCTACGCCCTGACCGACGCCCCGGCAACGCCCCGGGTGCCGCCGGCCGTCGAGCTGGACGCGACGCCGCGTCCCGCCTCGCCCGCGCCGTCCGCCACCCCCGGCGGCACCCCCTCGGCCGGCGCTTCGGGCAGCCCCAGCGGCGCGCCCGCGAGCCCGCGCCCCACCGGCGACGCCGTCGTGCCGGGTCCTGCGGCCACCGACGACGACGATGATGACGACACCGGTGAAGAGAACTGACCGCCGGATCTCCGCGCGGGTCCGCATTCTGCTCTGGCTGCTCCTGATGATGACGGTGGCCCTCGCGGCCGTCGCCACCACCACCCGGTCACTGCTGCTGCGGGACATCGACCACCGGATCAACCAGCTGCTCACCCAGGAGACCCAGGAGTTCGGGAACTTCGTGCCCCAGGGCGTCGACCCGGACACCGGCCGCACCTTCACCGACCCGGAGAAGCTGCTGCGAGTCTTCCTCCAGCGCCAGTACTCCGATCCCGACGAGGAACTGCTCGGACTGACCCGCCCGGCCGGGCAGGGCCTCCACGTCATACGGCAGTCACGCGACATCCGGGCCTCCGTCGCGCTGCACCCCGACCGGACCTCCCTCTCCGCGATCCTGGACTCCAAGGCATCCTCCGGCGTCCTCGAGCGGCCGGCGGGCGAGGTGCGCTGGGCGAAGGTGCCCATCGACTCCGCCCGGCCGGGTCACCCGGCGGCCTTCGTCGTCGCGTTCCACGCCGACGGCGAGCGCTCGATCGCCGACGACGCGTACCGCACGCTGCTCGTGATCTCCGGTGTGGCGCTGTTGCTGACGACCGGCATCGGATGGGTGGTGGCCGGCCGCATCCTGGCACCCGTACGAGTGGTCCGGGCGACCGCCGAGCAGCTGACCGAGCAGGACCTGACCCAGCGGATCCCGGTCCAGGGCCGTGACGACATCGCCGCGCTCGCCGAGACGTTCAACGCCATGCTGGACCGGCTGGAGCGGGCATTCGCGGGGCAGCGGCAGTTCGTCGACGACGCCGGGCACGAGCTGCGCACCCCGATCACCATCGTGCGCGGCCATCTGGAGGTCATGGGCGACGACCCGGCCGAGCAGCGCGAGACAGTCCGCCTGGTCACCGACGAACTCGACCGGATGAGCCGGATCGTGGAGGACCTGCTGCTGCTGGCCAAGGCCGAGCGGCCGGACTTCATCCGTCCCGAGCCGGTGCAGCTCGGCGAGCTGACCGCCGACGTCTTCGTGAAGGCGCGGGCGCTGGGCGAGCGTGACTGGGTGCTGGACCAGGTCGCGGACCGCGAGGCGGTGCTCGATCCGCAGCGCATCACCCAGGCCATGGTCCAGCTGGCGCAGAACGCGGTGCAGCACACCGTCCCCGGCGCCCGGATACGGATCGGCTCCCGCGCGCTCGAAGACCGGCTGGAGCTGTACGTCGCCGACAGCGGGCCGGGTGTGCAGGAGCAGGACGCCGGGGTGATCTTCGAGCGCTTCCGGCGCGGCACCGCCCGGCGCGGCGCCCGCACCAGCGGCGCGGGGCTGGGCCTGTCCATCGTCCGCGCCATCGCGGAGGGGCACCGGGGCGGCCGGGTCGAGCTGCGCCGCACCGACGGCGGAGGGGCGACATTCGTACTCGTCATGGAGGACGCGCTGTGAACCGCATTCTGATCGCCGAGGACGAGGAGCGGATCGCCTCCTTCGTCGAGAAGGGGCTGCGCTCCAACGGCTTCACCACCACGGTCGCCGCCGACGGCGACACCGCTCTCGGCCACGCCCTGTCCGGCGGCTTCGACCTGATGCTGCTGGACATCGGTCTGCCCGGCCGCGACGGCTTCACCGTGCTGCGCGAGCTGCGGGAGTCCCGGGTGACGCTGCCCGTGGTCGTGCTGACCGCCCGCGACTCGGTACGGGACACGGTCGCCGGCCTCGAGGGCGGCGCCGACGACTGGATGACCAAGCCGTTCCGCTTCGAGGAGCTGCTGGCGCGGGTACGGCTGAGGCTGCGCACCGCGGCCCGCGCCCCCGAGGTCACGGTCCTGCGCAGCGGCGACCTCAGCCTCGACCTGCGGACCCGGCGGGCGCGCGCGTCGGGGCGGACGGTGGACCTGACGGCACGTGAGTTCGTGCTGCTGGAACTGTTCCTGCGCCATCCCGGTCAGGTGCTGTCCCGCGAGCAGATCCTCTCCCACGTATGGGGCTACGACTTCGACCCCGGCTCCAACATCGTGGACGTCTATGTGCGGGCGCTGCGCAAGAAGCTCGGCGCCGAACGGCTTGAGACGGTACGGGGCATGGGCTACCGAATGCCGTAGAAGCATGCAAAGGGCGTGTCAGCGGATGAACTTTCCTTCATCCGCGGCTCATCGGCGGCTCACGGCGCGCTCCAAGACTGTTCGTCGTGACCCTCCCCATCCGCCAGGCGGTCTGGCTGTGCGCGGCCCTCAGTGTCTGTGCGCTGCTCGCCGTCCCCACCGTCTTCCCGTCGCTGAACGGTGAAGCACGGCTCACGCTCGCCGTGTTCGCCCTCGCCACCTGCGCCTGGATCGCCGCACCCGTCGACGACACCTACGTCGCGCTCGGGGCCGGGCTGGCGCTCACCGCGACCGGCGTCATCAGCGCCGACACCCTCTTCGCTACCCTCGGCGACGAGACGGTCTGGCTGCTGATCTGCGCGTTCGTCCTGGCCGCCGCCGTCGCCACGACAGGGCTGGCCGGCCGGGCGGCCGCCTTCCTCGTCGGCGGGGCGCGCACCGTACGGCAGTTGGTGCATCTGACGACCGCGGCGCTGGTGGTCACCGCGTTCGCGGTGCCGGCCACGTCCGGCCGGGCCGCGCTGGCCATGCCGGTGTTCCTCGCCCTCGCCAAGGCGCTCGCGGACCGGAGGCGACTGGTGGTGATGCTGGCGCTGCTGTTCCCGACCGTGGTCCTGCTGTCCGCCGTCGCCACCCTCATCGGCGCGGGCGCGCATCTGATCACGGTGAGCGTGCTGTGGGAGCAGACCGGCGAGCGGCTCGGCTTCGTCGAATGGCTGCTGCTGGGACTGCCGTTGGCAGTGGTCTCCTCGCATCTGGCGGCGGAGACCGTGCTGTTGACGACCACCTCGCGTGCGGAGCGCCGGGGGCCCGTCAGGATCACCCCCGCACTGCTCCAGGAGCACTCCCCCACGGCTGTGACCGGTCCGCTGACCACCGCGGAGACACGGTGCCTGCTGTTGCTGGGCACGGTGGTGGCGCTGTGGTGCAGCGAGCCGCTGCACGGGGTACCGCCGGCGGTGGTCGCCCTGATCGGCGCGGTGGTGGCGGCATCGCCGGCGCTCGGCACGGTGCGGCTGAAGGACGGGCTGCGGACGGTGCCCTGGCCGTTGCTGCTGTTCATGGCCGCGACGACCGCGATGGGGGTGGCGCTGGCCGAGTCAGGGGCGGCCGGATGGCTGGTGGGCGGGCTGCCCGGGGACCTACCGGCGTGGCTGTTCCTCACCGTGATCGTGGTGGTCAGCACCGCCGCGCATCTCGTGCTCCAGTCCCGTTCCGCCCGCTCGTCCGTGCTGGTGCCGCTGGTGGTGGCCGCCGCCGTCGCCGCCGGGGTCAACCCGGTCGCCGCGGCCCTGGCGTCCACCGCGGCGGCCGGGTTCTGCCACACGCTGCCCGCTTCCGCCAAGCCGGTCACGCTCTTCGCCGACCCGCCGGACGGTGTGCCCACCTTCACCCCGCGCGATCTGCTGCGGCTGTCCGGGCTCCTCGCGCCCCTCAGCGCCGCCGTCGTGCTGCTCTTCGCCCTCACCGTCTGGCCGCTGCTCGGCGTGCCCGTCCTTCTGGAGACCCAGCCATGAGCCGTACCGCCATCCGTATCGCCGTCGCACCCAGCGGTTTCAAGGAGTCCCTGACGGCCCGTGAGGCCGCGGAGTCGATCGCGGAGGGGCTGCGCAGGGTCGCGCCCGACGCAGAGATCGACCTCGTCCCGCTGGTCGACGGCGGTGAGGGCACGGCCGAGGCGCTGGCGGCGGCGACGGGCGGCCGGCTGGTGCGCCGCCCGGCCACGGGTCCGCTCGGCACTCCGGTACCGGCCCACTTCGCCGTGCTCGGCGACGGCACCGCCGTGGTCGAGATGGCGGCGGTCGCCGGACTGGCCCTGGTGCCGCCGGACCGCCGGGACCCGGGCGCCACCACCACGTACGGCGTGGGTGAGCTGATCCGGGCCGCGCTGGACACGGGTGCCCGGCGGATCCTGGTCGGCTGCGGCGACTCGGGCACTTCCGACGGCGGCGCGGGCGCACTCCAGGCCCTCGGTGTACGGCTCCTGGACGAGCAGGGGCACGAGCTGAGGCCGGGAGGAAGGGAGTTGACGCGTCTCGCGCGGATCGACAGCGCCGGCCTCGACCCCCGTATCTCCGCGGCCGGGATCCTGGTGGCCTGCAACCCGTTCAACGTGCTGTGCGGCGAGCACGGCGTGGCCAGGGTCTTCGGCCCGCAAAAGGGCGCGACCCCGGCGCAGGTCGAGGAGCTCTCGGCCGCGCTGGAGCACTGGGCCGTCCACCTCGCCGCCGCCCTGCCGGCCGCCGTCGACCTGCGGACCGCTCCCGGCACGGGCGCGTCGGGCGGGCTCGGCGCGGGGCTGGCCGCGCTCGGCGCCCGGCTGCTGCCCCGCTTCGACGTGCTGCTCGACCATGTCGACCTGGACGCGAGGCTGGCCCGCGCCGACCTGGTGATCACGGCGGAGGGGGCGCTCGACGACCAGACCGTACGCGGGAAGATCCCGGCCGAGGTGGCACACCGGGCCAGGGCCGCCGGGGTGCCGGTGCTGGCCCTCGCCGGGACGCTCGGCCACGGCGTGCACGAGGTCAGGGCCGCGGGCGTGGACGCCTACGGGTCGATCGTGCCGGCGCCGGTTCCGCTGCCGGAAGCGCTGGACCGGGCCGGCGAGTTCCTCGCCGACGCGGCCGAACGCGCGCTGAGGATGGTGCTGCTGGGCACCCGGCTCGCGGCCTGAGTCAGCCGCGGTCGGGCACGCAACGCCCGTCCTCTGTGCGGTACTTCCACTGCGCGCCGTCGCGGACGAGCTCCTTGACGGCCCGCACGAACCTCTCCACGTGCTCGTCGGGGGTACCCGCGCCGAAGCTGACCCGGATGGCGTTGAGCGACCTCTCCCCCGGCCCGGCCTCCGGGGCGCCGCAGTCGCCGACGTCCTGCGGGTCGCTGCCCAGCAGGGTGCGCACCAGCGGGTGGGCGCAGAAGAGTCCGTCACGGACGCCGATGCCGTACTCGGCGGACAGCGCCGCGGCGAAGTGCGAGCTGTTCCAGCCGTCCACCACGAAGGAGAGGACACCGACGCGGGGGGAGTCGTCGCCGAACAGCGACAGCACCCGGACCTCCGGCACCTCCGCGAGACCTTCCCGGACCTTGGCGATCAGGCGCTGCTCGCGGGCGACCAGCCGGCCGAAACCGGCCTCCGTGAGCGCCTTGCAGGCGGCGGCGATCGAGTAGACGCCGATCACGTTGGGCGAGCCGGCCTCGTGCCGTGCGGCGGTGGTGTGCCACTCGACCTCCACCCCGCCGTCGGCGCGCCGTGCGACGGTGCGCGAGGCGCCGCCGCCGGCGAGGTACGGCTCCGCCTCGCGCAGCCAGTCCACCCGGCCGGCGAGCACACCGGAGCCGAACGGCGCGTAGAGCTTGTGCCCGGAGAAGGCCACCCAGTCGACGTCCAGCTCCTGGACGGACAGCGGGTGGTGGGGCGCGAGCTGGGCCGCGTCGAGCACGATACGGGCGCCGTGCGCGTGGGCCGCCGCGGCGAGTTCCCGCACCGGCCACAGCTCACCGGTCACGTTGGACGCACCCGTCACGCAGACCAGCGCCGGACCGTGGGGGTCTCGGTGGGCGAGCGCGTGCTCCAGCGTCCGTACCGCCTCACCGGGCGTGCGGGGCGCGTCCAGGTACGTCACCCGGGCATTCCTCCATGGCAGCAGCGAGGCGTGGTGCTCGGTCTCGAAGACGAACACCTCGCAGCCGTCGGGCAGCGCGGCGGCCAGCAGGTTCAGCGAGTCGGTCGTGGACCGGGTGAAGACCACCTGGTCGCCGTCGCGGCAGCCGAGGAACTCGTGCACCACGGCCCGGCTGTTCTCGAACAGGTCGGTGGACAGCTGCGACAGGTACCCGGCACCCCGGTGCACGCTTCCGTAGTACGGGGCGTACGCGGCCACGTCGTCCCACACCCGCTGCAGCGCCGGGGCGCTCGCGGCGTAGTCGAGGGCCGCGTAGGTGACTTCGCCGCCGGTGACGAGCGGGACGGTGACGTCCCGGCCGAGGACCGGCAGCGGGGCGCAGAGGGACGGGTCGGCGGCGTCGGCGACAGCGGTCTCGGCGGCGTTCGGGTACACGGACATGGCGGTATCTCCCAGCTGGGGGTACCCCCACCGAAGGTAGGGGGAGAAAGGCGAATCGGCTTCAGGTCCCGGATACGGGATCGCCTCGGCACACGGCGACGCCGTGCGGAGGGTGTTGAAGAAGGGGCGCAGACGCCCTATCGCATTCGCTTGCTCACGAGACTGCTCCCTTGAGGACCAGGACCCCAGGGACGCGGCGGTCGATGACGCCGCGGGGGTCCGCGCTTGCCACAGACCTCGCTGCCTGCGGCCTGGTCTTCACCCGGGGCACCCCGCCACGGACGGAGGGTTGCCGGACAGCGGGCCGGGGCCGTAATCGCTGTCACTCATGACCTTGGCCAGCATCCTGCCACACGTCGCGGCGGACGCAAGGGCGCGGTCCACCATCCGGACCGCGCCCAGGGGCCGTCTAGGCGTTGCTGGCCTCGACCCAGCGCTCCAGCGCGGCCCTCGCCGCGCCGGAGTCGATCGACCTGGCCGCCCGTGCCACACCGGCCGCCAGCTGCTCGTTCAGCGTGCCGTCGGTCGGCTCCAGGGCCGCCAGCGCCGCCGCCGAGTTGAGCAGCACGGCGTCCCGCACGGGCCCGGTCTCGCCGCCCAGCAGCCGGCGCGCCACATCGGCGTTGTACGAGGCGTCCGCCCCGCGCAGCGCCTCGACCGGGACCAGCTCGATGCCGATGTCCCGCGGGTCGAAGGTCTCCTCGCGCACGGCGCCGTCCCGCACCACCCAGACATGGGAGGTGGAGGTGGTCGTCAGTTCGTCCAGGCCGTCGTCGCCGCGGAAGACCAGCGCGGACGAGCCGCGTTCGGCCAGCACCCCGGCCATGATCGGCGCCATCCGGGCATCGGCGACGCCGGTCGCCTGGGCGGTGACCTTCGCCGGGTTGGTGAGCGGGCCGAGGAAGTTGAAGACCGTCCGGATGCCCAGCTCCTTGCGCGCCATGGCGACGTGCCGCAGCGCCGGGTGGAACTTCACGGCGAAGCAGAAGGTGATGCCCGCCTCGGCCGCGACCTCTGCCACCCGCTGCGGGGTCAGCTCCAGATTGACGCCGAGCTTCTCCAGGACGTCCGAGGCGCCGCTCGCGGAGGAGGCGGCGCGGTTGCCGTGCTTGACCACCTTCGCGCCCGTACCGGCGACGACGATCGCCGACATGGTGGAGATGTTGACGGTCTTGGCGCCGTCGCCGCCGGTGCCGACGATGTCGACACATCCCCCGGGCACCTCGATCAGATTGGCGTGGCGGTACATCGTCCGCACCAGACCGGTGATCTCCTCCACGGTCTCGCCCTTCGCGCGCAGGGCGACCGCGAAGCCGGCGATCTGCGCGTCGGTGGCCTCGCCGCTGAGGATCCGGTCCATGGCCCACGCCGTCGCGTCCGCGCTCTGGTCGCGGTTCTCGAGCAGGGCGTTCAGCACGCTCGGCCAGGAGTGGGCCGCCACGCTGTCGCCGCCTACTGGGGTCACAACGTTCATGGTCCGCTCCAGGGTCCACAAGCCGACAGGGATGGATCCCACCCTATCCAGCCCCGGGCACGGCGAAGGGCCC
>NZ_JBSGZJ010000111.1:0-17766 GCF_053610925.1 Streptomyces sp. NPDC054847
GCCCCCGGACCCCCGCGCCTCAAACGCCGGCGAGGCTGGAGTTGCCCGCCGAGGGCGGAGTGCCTCCGTTCGGCGGGGCCGATTTGGCGGAGCGAATCCCGCCAGGCGCTGGAGGGCCGCGCGCAGCCCGGAAGGCCGCCCGCAAGGGGGTACGGGCACCGCACGCCAGCCGGGGACACCGCCGCAAGGCGATACAAGTCCGTGCCCAGCCCGGAACCTCGTCTGCAAGGCGGTACGGGGTCCGCACGCAGCGCGGAATTGTCCCCCGCAGGCGGTACGGGTCCACACCCATCACGGAACCGCCGCCCACAGGGCGGTACGGTCCGCACGCAGCACAGTAAGCCGCCCGCAGGGCGGTACGGGCTCCGCGCGCAGCCCGGAACACCGCCCGCAAGGCGATACAAGGTCCGCACGCAGCACGAAACCGGCGCCCGCAAGGCGACACGGGTCCACACCCATCACGGAACCGCCGCCCGCAAGGCGATACGGTCCGCACGCAGCCGGATCGCCGCCCGCAAGGCGAACAAGGTCCGCTCCCACCCCGGAACGCCGCCCGCAGGGCGGTACAGGGTCCGGGCGAAGCCCGGTTGCGGGAAGGGGCGGGGAGGGGACAAGCCCGCCGCAGGCGCACGCCCCGGCAGCGGAACAGCCCGCCCCCGACGCCACGCCCCCCGCGCAGCGGACGAGCCACGCGGCGGGCACGACCGCCCCGCTACGGCCGCAGCGCCCTCAGCAGCAGGTCCGCCAAGTGGTCCGCGACCTGTTGCTTCGTCAGGGGGCCGTCCGGGCGGTACCAGGTCGACAGGTGGTGGATCGAGCCGAAGTGGTAGTCGACCACCAGGTCCGCCGGGGTGGCCGACGAGAAGACGCCGTCCCGCTGCCCCTCCTCCACCAGCGCGCGGAAGCGCTCGTGGTAGCGGCGGCGTTCCGCGCGTACCTGCTTGTGCTTCTCCGGGCTCAGGTGGTGCATGGAGCGGAAGAAGATGTCCGCGTCGTCGAGGTTCTCGATCGTGGTGACGACGACGTCCGCCGCCGCCCCGCGCAGCCGGGTCTCGACGGGCTCGTCGGCGTCCGCGTATGCGTCGAGGCGCTGCTGCTGGACGCGGAGCACGCGGGCGTAGACCTCCTGGAGGAGGTCCTCCTTCGAACCGAAGTAGTGGTAGAGCGCGCCCTTGGTGACGCCGGCCGCCTCCACGATCTCCTGGACCGATGTGCGGTCGTAGCCGCGTTCCGCGAAGAGGCGGGTGGCGGCGGCCAGCAGCCTCTGCGGGACGGGGGTGCCGTCCCCGTCCGTCGTCCTGGCCATTGCCGCCACCCGCCTTTCTCGCTGTCTTCGGAGTGCTGTCCGTGCCGTGCTCGGCCGGCTGCTACGCGGGGGAACGCAGTTCCCGCCTGAGGATCTTCCCACTTGTCGTCTTGGGGAGCTCCGGCAGGACCTCGACCTCGCGGGGGTACTTGTAGGCGGCCAGCCGCTCGGCGCAGTACGCGGAGATCTCTTCCGGTTCCGCCACCGCCCCGGGCCGCAGGCTGACGAACGCCTTCACGCTCTCGCCCCGGTAGGCGTCGGGGATGCCCACGACGGCCGCCTCGCGGACGGCGGGGTGGGTGTAGAGGACGTCCTCGACCTCGCGCGGCCAGACCTTGAAGCCGGAGGCGTTGATCATGTCCTTCTTGCGGTCGACGACGTAGAGCCAGCCGTCCTCGTCCATGAAGCCGATGTCGCCGGTGCGCAGTTCGCCGTCGGGGAAGGCCTCCGCGGTGGCCTCGGGGAGCCGCCAGTAGCCGGGCACGACCTGCGGGCCGGAGACCGCGATCTCGCCCTGCTCGCCGAAGGGCACGTCCTCGCCCTTGTCGTCGATGATCCGGACGACCGTGTCGGGGCCGGGGAGTCCGACGGAGAGGGTGCCGGAGGCCGGGTCGACGGGGGCCTCCCTCTCCGGGGGTACGGCAGCGCAGGGGGCGGTGCACTCCGTGAGCCCGTAGCCGTTGCGGATGTAGGGGCCGAAGCCGGCTCTGAACTTCTCGACGAGCGCGGGCGGCACGGGCGCCCCGCCGGAGGAGATCACCCGGAAGGACTCGAAGTGCTCCGGCGTGGCCGAGGGGTGGGCGCCGAGGGCCATGAAGGCGGTCGACGGGCCGACGGTGTACGCGGGACGGTGCTCGAGGAACGCGTCGAGGACGACACCGGCCTCGAAGCGGTAGGCGAGTGCCAGGGTGCCCGCGTTGGCGATGCAGGCGGCGAGCTGGCAGACCATGCCGGTGATGTGGAACAGCGGCGCGAGCACGAAGTAGCAGGCGCCTTCGGGCACGGGGTGGCCGGTGCGCTGGCGTTCCGCGTTGTAGGTGATGCCGCCGTGCAGGTTCATGGCGCCCTTGGGGGTGCCGCTGGTGCCGGACGTGTAGCTGATCAGCGCGACGTCGGTGGCCGTGAGTTCACGGCCGGCCGGTGCCGGGAGGCCCTGGCGGGCGACGGCGAGGAGGTCGTCCGCGTCGTCGGCGGGCGCGGTGCGCTCGAAGCCGAGGACCCGTTCGTCGCCCCGCGTCTGAAGGTCCAGCTCGCAGGCGGTGAGGGCCAGCCGGACGGGCGACGCGGCGGCGCAGTCGCGCAGGTGTCCCTCCCAGGCGCGGTCGGAGCAGATCAGCGCGCTCACCTCGGCGTCGGCGAGGACGTGCGCGACCTCGCCCGACTTGTACATCGGGTTGAGGGGGACGACGGTGGCTCCGGCCTTCCACGCGCCGAGCAGGGCGATCACGAAGTGGGGGGTGTTCTGGAGCATGATCGCGACCCGGTCCCCGCGGGAGATCCCGCGGGCGGCGAGGTGCCCGGCGACGGAGTCGGACAGTCCGTCGGTCTCGCGGTAGGTCAGGCGTCCGTCGAAGTAGGCGAGCGCCGTGTGACCGGGGGCCCGGCCGACGGCGGCGCGGAAGGCGTGCAGCACGGTCGCGGGCGGGTCGACCGGCGCCCGCTGGGCGTCGCTGAGCTGGGAGAGCCAGGGCCTGGCGGCGTAGATCGAGCTCATCGGCGGGCCTCCTCCCACTTCTGCTGGAGGTGGCTCATGCCGGCCAGCCAGCGGTCGTTCTGCGTCGCGCGGGCCGCGTAGTATCCGGCGACCTCCGCGTGCGGCAGGACGAGGAAGCGGTCCTCCGCCATGGCCTCGAAGAGGGAGTCGGCGACGTCCTCGGGCTCGATCGCGGTGGGGGTGAGGACGAGTTCGCCGGCGCTGCCGCTGGCGGTCAGCATGTCGGTCCGTACGCCCTGGGGGCAGATCGCGTGGACCTTGATGCCGCGGTGCCGGTAGGTGAGGGAGAGCCACTCGGCGTAGGCAAGGGCGCCGTGCTTGCTGACGCTGTAGGGCGCCGCGCCGATCATGGTGAGGAGTCCGGCGGCGGAGACGGTGGACACGAAGCGTCCGGAGCCGCGCTCGAGCCAGTCCGGGAGCAGGATCCTGCTCGCGCGGACATGGGCCATCACGTTGACGTCCCAGGCCGCTGCCCATACGTCCTCGTCGGCGAAGGCGTCACCGCCGGAGGCGAGCCCGGCGTTGGCGCAGTAGACGTCCACGACGCCGCCGAGGGCGTCACGGGCCTCCTCGACGATCTGTGATGCGTCGCCGGGCACGGCGACGGCGCCGATCTCGTCGGCGACGGTCTTGGCCTTGCCGGGGTCGATGTCGTTGACGACCACCTTGGCGCCTTCCGCGGCGAAGCGGCGGGCGAGTGCGGCTCCGATGCCTCCGCCCGCGCCCGTGACCACAACACCAGCACCTTGCACCGTACTCATCAGCTCCGCCTTTCCGTACCCAGGTCCCGTGGGCGCAGACTAACCAGTCGGTATGTCACTTCGGAAGGGGGGCACAACCACTTGCCGGGGTCGTTCCCCGGGACCGACATGAGCGCTAGCGTGCAGTGGTCATGACACACGGCGATCACGGAGGTAGCTCGATGAGCCTGTCCAGACGGGGTTTGCTGGTCGCGGGCGGCGGCGCGGTGGGTGCACTCGCCGCGGCCCCCACGCCCGCCGCGGCCCAGGGTCGCGGCCGGGTCCACACCGGTTTCGAACGCCTGGCGGCCGACGGGTACGCGGCATTGTCCGGGCAGCGCGTCGGCATGGTCACCAACCCGACGGGCATCGCCCGCGACGTACGCCACATCGTGGACGTGATGCACGCCGACGACCGCGTGGACCTCGTCGCGGTCTTCGGCCCCGAGCACGGCTTCCGCGGCACCGCGCAGGCCGGCGGCTCCGAGGGCCGCTACGACGACCCGGCGACGGGGCTGCCCGTCTACGACACGTACCTCAAGAGCGGACAGCCGCTCGCCGACATCTTCACGG
The DNA here is from genome assembly GCF_053610925.1 of Streptomyces sp. NPDC054847. NCBI lineage: Bacteria > Bacillati > Actinomycetota > Actinomycetes > Kitasatosporales > Streptomycetaceae > Streptomyces > Streptomyces sp. NPDC054847. The sequence goes on from NZ_JBSGZJ010000111.1 coordinate 4,334, forward strand.
CCTCCGGCGTGGACACCGTCGTCTTCGACATCCAGGACGCGGGCGCCCGCTTCTACACGTACATCTGGACGCTGTTCGACTGCATGCAGGCGGCGGCCCTCGCCGGCAAGCGCTTCGTCGTCCTCGACCGGCCGAACCCGGTCACCGGCAGGGCGGCGCTCGGGCCGGTGCTCGACAAGGCTTTCGCGACGTTCGTGGGCCGGGAACCGATCTCCCAGGCACACGGCATGACCGTCGCCGAACTGGCGCTGCTGTTCAACGGCGAGTTCCTGTCCCGGCCGGTCGAGCTCGACATCGTACGGATGTCGGGGTGGCGGCGGGGGGACTTCTTCGACGACACGGGCCTGCCATGGGTCCCGCCCAGCCCCAACATGCCCACCCCGGAGACAGCGCTGGTCTACTCCGGCACCTGCCTGTTCGAGGGCACGAATCTCTCGGAGGGCCGCGGCACCACCCGTCCCTTCGAGCTGCTGGGCGCTGAGGGCATCGGCCCGGCCTGGGCGGAGGCGGCCAACGGTCTCGGTCTGCCCGGCGTCCGCTTCCGTGAGGCGTACTTCGCGCCCACCTTCTCCAAGTGGCAGGGCAAGACCGTCGGCGGAGTGCAGCTCCACGTCCACGACCGCAAGGCCTTCGACCCGGTCCGCGCGGGGATCGGCCTGCTGGTGACGGCGAAGCGGAGCTGGAGCGGCTTCGCCTGGCGCTCCGACAACTGGATCGACAAGCTGACCGGTTCCACCCGCGTGCGCACCCTGATCGACGCGGGCGCGGACACCGACGAGGTCGTCGGCGCCTGGCAGGACGATCTGGCCGCGTTCAGGGCCGTACGGAAGCGGTACCTGCGCTATTGAGCGACGGTCGCACGGCCGGCACCACCGCGCCCGCGGCGAAGGGGCCGGCGGGGAAGCCGGTGGAGAGTCCGGTGGGGAAATCCCCACCCCGGTAAGGGGACCCGCCCCATCGCCGGGCGGCCGCAGCGCCGCGAGGCTGGGTCCATGGATCATTCACCGCGTCACCCCTTACGGCCCTGGCTGCTGTTCCTGCTGCCGGCCCTGCTGTCGCTCGTCGTGGCAGGGCCGGTGCGCGCGGATCCCCACCACGACTCCCCCGTGCGCGCGCTCGCGCGGGCGGCGGAGCCGCTGCGGGACCTGCGTCCGCTGGAGAAGGCGGTCGGTTCCGCGACGATCGTCGGCGTCGGCGAGGCGACCCACGGCTCCTCCGAGTTCTTCACCACCAAGCACCGGCTGTTCCGGTACCTGGTCGAGCACAAGGGCTTCACCACCTACGCCCTGGAGGCGAACTGGAGCGCCGGGCTCCGGCTCAACGACTATGTCCTGTACGGCAAGGGCGACCCCCGCACGATCATGCGCGAGGAGTTCCAGGAGTCGTATCTGATCTGGCACACCCGCGAGTATCTGGACCTGGTCCGCTGGATGCGGCAGCACAACCTCCGTCACCCGCACCGGCAGGTGCAGTTCATGGGCAACGACCTCGCCTACGCGGGTCCGCGGCTGTTCGACGAGGTGACCGGTTACGTCGCGGAGCACTACCCGTGGCTGCTGCCCGAGTTCCGCCGGCTCTACGCGGCGTCGCGGCCGACGGGCGGCGTCGAGGACACCATCAAGGGCAATCTGCGCCGGCCGCTCCCCGAGCGCCGTGCCATGGCGCAGGACGTACAGCGGGCCCTCGCCCTGCTGGAGCGGCAGCGGCCGGGACCCGACCGGGTCAGGCATGCCTGGATCGTCCAGCACGCCAGGGCGATCGCCCAGACCGGGACCGAGTTCTCCTACGACCTGTTCGACCCCGCTCAGGTGGGGGCAGCGATGCGCTACCGGGACCAGGTCATGGCGGAGAACACGGTCTGGTGGCAGCGGCGGACCGGGCACCGCATGCTGCTCTCCGCCCACAACGGCCATGTCCGCCTCGAGACCAACAGCCCCGAGCGCTATCCGAAGGTCCAGGGCACTTTCCTGCGGGAGATGGTGGGCGACGACTACGTCAGCGTCGGCTTCACCTTCGGCCGCGGCTCGTTCAACGCCCTGGACCTCACCGATCCCGCGGAACCCCTGCGCACCTTCTCCGTGGGCCGGCCGGCGCCGGGCAGCAACGAGCACACGCTGGAGCGGGTGGCGCCCCACGACTACTACCTGGACCTGCGTACCGCTTCCCCAAGCGCCCGTGCGTGGCTGGGAGGCACCCGGCCGTCGAGGGACATCGGCAACGCCTGGCCCGCCGAACCCGAACCGCTGCGGCTGCTCTCCTCGTACGACGTCCTGGTCCATCTGCACCGCGTCAGCGCGGCCGACCGTCTCTGACCTCTCGCGGGGTATGGCCGTTTCTCCTCTTGCGCAGGATGCTGGGCCAGCAGCGGAGCGCAAGGGGAGGGGCGGGCCATGGCGGGCATGAGTGTGCAGCCGTACCGGGAGATCTGCTTCGACGCGGACGGCGACCCGGGCGGCGGTCCGTACGACACGCTCGCCGGGCTGGAGGTCACCGATCTCGTCGTCTTCGCACATGGCTGGAACAACTCCCCCGCTCTGGCCCGCCGGCTGCACTCCGCGTTCTTCGCGCCCTTCCCCAAACTGGCGGGCGGCAGGCCGGGCACGCAGGTCGGGTACGCCGGCGTGCTGTGGCCCTCGATGCGGTTCCCCGACGAGCCGTTCCCAGGCTCGGAACAGGCCGTCGACGCGCCGGCGCGGGGCGCCGGGCTGGACGGGGCGACGCGCGAGCTGCTCACCGGTCTGTTCCCGGGACACACGGCGACCGTCGGGCGGCTGGCATGGCTGCTCGGCGAACAGCCGGACTCCCGGGCGGCCTTCGCCGAATTCGGAATGCTGGCAAGGCAGTTGGCGGCGGTCCCGCCGGGCGGCCTGGAGGCGGGCTTCGCCGAGGACCTGCCGCGCGACGAGCAGGGACCGCCGGCCGTCCTGTACGAGGACCCCCTGACGCTCTGCCGGCGTCTCGCGGCGGCCCTCGGCGTCCACGCACCGGACGGTGCTGCGGGGCCGGCCTGGCGGGGCGCGAAGGAGCTGCTGCGCCAGACGACGTACTACGCGATGAAACGGCGGGCCGGCACCGTCGGCGAGCTGGGTCTCGGTCCGCTGCTGGGACGGCTGTCCCGCTCCGCACCGCAGGTGCGCGTGCATCTCGTCGGCCACGGTCACGGCGCGAGGCTGGTCGCGTTCGCGCTGCGCGGGCTGCCGGAGGGGGCGTGCAACGTGAAGTCGGTGACGCTGCTCCAGGCGGCTTTCTCCCACTACGCGTTCGCCACCGGCCTGCCGCACGCGCCGTCCCGCCGCGGAGTGCTGGGCGGCTTCGAGCAGCTGGTCGACGGGCCGGTGGTGGCGTGCCATTCACGGCACGACACCGCGCTCGGGGTGTTCTACCCACTGGCGTCGAGCCTGGCCGGCGACACGCCGGACGCGGCGGGGGCGGACCCGCGGTGGTGGGCGATGGGACACGACGGAATCCAGGGCGTCGCGAACACGCCCCGGCTGACGCTGGACGAGGCGCTGCGCGGCGGGGTGCCGGCCGCGGGTTGCGTCAGCGTCGACGCCTCCGCCGTGGTGCGCCACGGCCGTCCGCCGACGGGCGCTCACGGTGACATCTGTCATGAGGAACTGGCACGGGTGGTGCTGACGGCTGGACGGATAGGGGGCGCCGTGCCAGGGACGTGATCCGGCCGAACCGGCACGTTTCTCTTTTCGATGGAGCCGAAACGGGCACTCCTACGTCCATTCTTCAACGCCGATGTACCAGCGACGGAGGTGGACTTGCGATGGCCGGTTTCCGGAGTCTCGCGAGACAGGTGCGTGACCCACGGTGTGACCTGGCGCTGCGGCGCTACTCACTGCGCAAATGTTTGGAACGCTTCGCCCCGTACGGACACCGCGCCACATGGGACCACCTGTGCGGCAGGCACCGTATCGACCCGGAGGACAGGGCCCCGGATCCGGCGCGGCTGGTGGCCGCGCTCGAGGAACTCGAAGAGGCGCGGGCCGTCTGGCTCGCCTACGAGGACAACTTCGCGGACCGCCGCAAACGGGAGAAGCACGACGGGCTGCGGCGGCCCGGACACATCGACGACTGGCACCGCAGGACGTGGGGCGGCAACGGTGTGGCCCGTTGCGACACCTGGACGGAGCACCCGTCGGCGCCGTTGGCCGAGGTGCTGCGCCGCCTGATCGGCGCGCTGGAGGCGGAGCCGGGCAGAGCCTGCCCGGTGTGCTCGGACACGCACATCGTGTGGCGGCAGGACCTGGAGCACGAACCGTGGTCCGGTCCGGTCTGCACCGGCTGCGGCATCGTCGTCCCCCAGCCCGTGCTGACGGCGGAAGCCGTCGCCGCGGCGAAGCGGGCGGGCCTGCGCGAGCTCGCGTCCGTCGCCTGAGACGCGGGGGTTCCGGTACGGGGGCCGGAACCCGCCCGGCTCAGGAGTCCGGAGCCGTGGCCCACACCTCCTCGGTCCAGCGCCTGTCGTACGGCAGGGCCAGCAGTCCCGTCCGGAACAGCAGCAGCGGGTCGGCGCCACCGGCGCGCAGCCGCGGGAGCGCGTGCTCGACGAGCCACGCCTGGAGCTCCGCGAGGGGCTCGTCGCGGTAGGGGTGGCTCCACCAGCTGAAGAGGGGCGACGTGAGGTCGCCGATCAGATCGTCGATCCACCGCTCGAGGCAATCGGCCAGATGCCGGTCGGCCGGTCCGCCGAGCGGTTGCCCCGCCCACACGACCAGATACGGCGTCACGGTGGAGCCGGCGGTCACGCACGACTCGAACACATCGTGCACCGGGTACGGCGGTGCGTCGGAGGTGACCGTGTCCGCCCACCACGCCTCGAGGAAAACCCGTACGGCGCAGGCCTGTTCGGCGGGCCAGGCGGACCAGCCGGAGCGGGCGAGGCCGGTCAGCTCGTAGGCGTCGAGACCGGCGAACCGGCCCGTGGCCAGCCGCGCCGCCAGCTGCGGCAGGATCCGGCGCATCACCGCCGGATGGTCGTCGAAGTGGTTCGGCACCTCGTGGGCGAACAGCCGCAGCACGTCGTCGGGCAGTTCCACGTCCGGTGTGCGCAGCAGCGCCGTCTCCTCGGGCAGATGGCACATGCCGCAGCCCGTCTCCACGGGGCTGGTCATGCCGGCGAAGACCGTCCGTATGCGGTCCACCGCCGCGTCGAGTGCCGGTGAGGCCATGTGCGCCACGTCCTGTCGAGTACTCCGGTCGCGGCTCCGCCCGCCGAAGGGCGCGACGCTACCAGGGTGGAAAACCGGTGGGCCACCGGGATTGGGCGGCACGACAGTTGGCGGTGATGCGAACCACCAACGAGGAGCCATGAGATGTCGACGCTGCGCGTCACCGCCGAACTGCTGACCGTTCACGAGCATCCGAACGCCGACGCCCTGGAGGTGGCCCAGGTGGGTCTGTACCGGGCCGTCGTCGCGAAGGGCGTCTACCGCACCGGTGACGCCGCGCTCTACATCCCCGAGCAGGCGGTCCTCCCGGCGGCGCTCATCGACGAACTGGGGCTGACCGGCCGTCTGGCGGGCGGCGAGTCCGACCGGGTCAAGGCGGTGCGGCTGCGGGGGGAGCTCTCGCAGGGGATCGTGTGCCGGCCCCGGGCGCTGGCGGACGTCGATCTGGTGCGGGCGGCCGCGGAGGGAACGGACTTCGCGGAGCTGCTCTCGATCACCAAGTGGGCGCCGCCGGTGCCGTCCAGGATGAGTGGCGAGATCGAGGCGGCGCCCGGCCTGCTGCCCTGGGTGGACATCGAGAATCTCCAGCGTTATCCGGGCATCTTCGAGCCGGGCGAGGCCGTCGTGATCACCGAGAAGCTGCACGGCACCGCTTGCCTGACGACCTGCAGCACGGCGGACGGCGGCCGGGTGCAGGTCTCGTCCAAGGGTTTCGGCGCCAAGGGCCTGGCGCTCAAGGAGGACCCGGCCAACCTGTACTGGCGCGCGGTCCGCGGGCACGGCGTGCCCAAGATCGCGGCACGCCTGGCCGAGAAGCTGGGCGCGAGCCGGGTGGGTGTGTTCGCCGAGGTGTACGGCGCCGGGGTGCAGGACCTCGGCTACGGCAAGAACGCCAGGACGGAGACCGCGCCGGGCTATGCCGTGTTCGACATCTCCGCGGAGATCGACGGCCGGGTCCGCTGGCTGGACGCGGCGGCCGTCCTCGGCGGTGAACTGCCGGTGGTGCCCCGGCTGTTCAAGGGCCCGTTCGACGTGGACACGGTGCTGGAGCTGGCGAACGGCCGTGAGACGGTGTCGGGCCGGCGACTGCACCTGCGGGAGGGCGTCGTCGTGCGGCCCGTGGTGGAGCGGTACAGCCCGGTCACCGGCGGGCGGGCGATCGCGAAGGCGGTCAGCCCGGCGTACCTGACCCGCAAGGGCGGTACGGAGTTCGAGTGACTCCTGCCCGAACGAGCGAGTACGCGCGGGGCGCACGCGGGCCCGGTCCGGGGGACCGGGCCCGTCGCGTTCCGAGTCAGCCCCCTTCGCCCGCGCGGCGCCGCTCCGGCAGCAGCCGTGAACCGGTCAGCTGCTCGCCGAACACGTCGTCCGGGTTGGACAGGACGCAGGTCTCCAGGGAGAGGCAGCCGCAGCCGATGCAGTCGGTCAGATGGTCGCGGAGCCGGCTGAGCTGCTTGATGCGCTCGTCGAGTTCGCCGCGCCAGGCCCGGGAGAGCCGCGCCCAGTCGTCACGGTCGGGCGTCCGCTCCTCGGGCAGCTCGGCGAGGGCGTCCCTGATGGTGGCGAGCGGGATGCCGACGCGCTGGGCGGCGCGCACGAAGGCGACCCGGCGCAGTGCGTCCCTGCCGTAGCGGCGCTGGTTCCCGCTGGTGCGGCGGCTGCTGATGAGGCCCTTGGACTCGTAGAAGTGCAGGGCGGACACGGCGGCTCCGCTGCGCGCCGAGAGCTGGCCGACCGTGAGCTCGTGGATCTTCTCTGGAATCTGTGGCACTCCTCGAAGCCTACTGGTCCGTCGTTGACAGGAGGGCGCCCACCCAACCATGCTGAGCAAGCGCTTAGACATGAGTGTCACAACGGTCGAGAGGCAGGCACCAGGACATGGCAGAGCCGAGGATCTTCACTTCCCCAGAGGAGCTGCGCGCAGGGGTGGGCGAGCAGCTGGGACACAGCGACTGGCTCGAGGTCGACCAGAAGCGGATCGATCTCTTCGCCGACGCCACCGGCGATCACCAGTGGATCCACGTGGACCCCGAGCGCGCCGCGACCGGCCCGTTCGGCACGACGATCGCCCACGGCTATCTGACGCTGTCGCTGCTGCCCGCCCTGGTGCCGCAGGTGCTCCGGGTCGAGGGCATGAAGATGGGCATCAACTACGGCACCAACAAGGTCCGTTTCCCCGCCCCCGTGCCCGTGGGCTCGCGGCTGCGGGCCACCGCGGTGCTGCAGAGCGTCGAGGAGGCGGGCAGCGGGGGCGTGCAGGTGACCGCCCTCGTCACCGTCGAGCGCGAGGGCGGCGACAAGCCGGTGTGCGTGGCGGAGTCGCTGTCGCGCTACTTCTTCTGAGCGCTCACCATGCGCAGGACGAGGTCGGCGTAGAGCGCGCCGACCTCGTCGGGCGTCCGACGCCCCTTGGTGTTGAACCAGCGCGCCACGTCGATGCAGAGCGACAGCACGGCGACGGCCGTCCCGGGCACGTCCGGCACGTCGAACTCGCCGGCCTCCACACCCTCTTCGAGAATGCGGCGCACCACGGCGTCGCTCTGCCTGCGCAGGCCGGTGATCTCGGTGCGGTGGGTCTCGCTGAGCGCTTCGAGTTCGTACTGCACCACTCGGGCGGTGGTGTGCCGGCCGGCGTGCCAGCGGACGAAGGAGCGCACGGCGTCGGCCAGCCGGTCGGTGGGCGTGCCCGCGCCGGCGTAGGCGGCGCCCAGGATCTCGAGGGCCTTGTCGTGCCCGATCCGGCTGATCCGGTGGAGCAGCTCTTCCTTGGTCTTGTAGTGGATGTAGAGCGCTGCCGGGCTCATGCCGGCCCGGCCGGCGATGTCCCGGGTGGTGGTCGCGTGGTAACCGCGCTCGGCGAAGGCCTCCACGGCGGCGATGAGCAGTTTCCTGGCCGCCTCGGGTGTGACCTCGTCCCACGGCTGCTCCTCGCCGGCCGCCCGGTCCGCCGTCTCGTCCGCCGCACTCATCGCTCGTTCGCCCCTTTCGTGGCACAGGACGAACACCATACCCCGACGGTGAGCAAGCGCTTAGAGCCTGAGCACGGCTTCCGGGGCGGATCGTGCTCCGCGAGCGGCTTCCCGGGGGCCGGCCCGTGCCGCCCGGCTCACGATCCGGCCCGTCTCCTGCCGGGCGAACGGCGTCAGAACGCGGAGACCCCGGTCAGCGCACGGCCGATGATCAGCTTCTGGATCTGGCTGGTGCCCTCGTACAGCGTCATCACACGGGCGTCGCGCACCAGCTTGCCGACGGGGTACTCGTCGATGTAGCCGTAGCCGCCGAAGACCTGGAGGGCGTTGTTGGCGCAGCGGACGGCGGCCTCGGAGGCGAACAGCTTGGCCTGGGAGGCGGCGGTGGCGAAGGGCTCCCCCCGGTCGATCAGGTCGGCGACCCGCCACGTCAGCAGGCGGGCGGCGTCCACGTCGACGGCGATGTCGCTGAGCAGCTCCTGCACCAGCTGGTAGTGCGCGATGGGCTTGCCGAACTGCTCGCGCTCCTTGGCGTATCCGACCGCGGCGTCGAGGGCGGCCTGCGCGATGCCGACACAGCCGGCGGCGACCGACATCCGGCCCTTGGCGAGTGCGGACATGGCGATGGAGAATCCCTTGCCCTCGGCGCCGAGCATGGCGGACGCCGGGACCCGGACGTCCTCGAGCACCAGCTCCGCGGTGGCCTGGCCGCGCAGCCCCAGCTTTCCGTGGACGGTGCGGCGGGTCAGCCCGGGGGTGCCGGTGGGGACGAGGAAGGCGGACACGCCCTTGTGGCCGGGCGTGTCGTTGGTCCTGGCGAACAGCAGCACCACGTCCGCCCAGGTGCCGTTGGTGATGAACATCTTGGAGCCGTTGATCACGTAGTCGCCGCCGTCGGCGACGGCCCGGGTGATCAGGTTTCCCGCGTCGGAGCCGGTGCCGGGCTCGGTGAGGCCGAAGCAGCCGAGGGCTTCGCCGGAGGTGAGCCGGGGCAGCCAGTCGCGCTTCTGCTCCTCGGTCCCGTGAGCGGCGACGGTCTTGGCGACCAGGCCGAGGGAGACGGAGACGATGCCGCGCACGGAGGAGTCACCGCGGCCGAGCTCCTCGGTCACCAGGCAGTAGGCGAGGTGGTCGCCGCCGGAGCCGCCGTACTCCTCGTCGATCGTGAGGCCGAGGAAGCCGAGCGCGCCCAGCTTCTTGACGATGCCCCGCTCGACGCTCTCCGCGCGGTCCCACTCCACGACGTGCGGGGTGATCTCACGGTCCACGAAGTCCTTCGCCAGCTGCCGGACGGCCGTCTGCTCCTCGTCGAGCTCCAGGTTCATTGCGGGCACCCCACTTTAACTATCACTGCTAGTTTATTTGTGCAGGGCCTACTATGTGCCGCATGGCCCGCCCGCGCAAGCCCCTCCTCAGCAGAGAACGCATCGTCGAGACGGCGAGCGCGCTCGTGGACGCGGAGGGCCTCGACGCGGTCTCCACCCGCCGGCTCGCCGCGGAGCTCGGCGTCAGCGGCCCCTCCCTCTACAACCACTTCCGCAACAAGGACGAGATCCTCGACGCGGTCGCCGACGCGGTCAGCGCCCGTGTCGACCTGTCGATGTTCGACGAGGACGACGACCGCGACTGGCGCACCGCCCTGCACGACTGGGCCGTCTCCTACCGGGCCGCCCTGAGCGCCCACCCCAACACCGTGCCCGTCCTCGCCCGCGGCCCCGGCCGCCGCCCGGCCGGCCTCAAGGTCGCGGACGCCGTGTTCGGCGCGATGGTCCGCGCAGGCTGGCCACCCGCCCACGCGACCCGCATCGGCGCCCTGATGCGCTACTTCATCACCGGCTCCGCGCTGGGCTCCTTCGCCCGCGGCTTCGTCGACGACGCGACGGCGTACGACCCGGCGGACTACCCGCACCTGGGCCAGGCCCACCTGCTGGCGGACCGGCAGGAGCAGGTGGACCAAGGGGCGTTCGAGACGGGACTCGAGGCCCTGCTCGACGGCCTGGCGCTCCAGTACGAGACCGTCCGCCACGGCGCCACCCTTCGGTCGGCGCCGAAACGTCCCTGACGCATCCTGGGAGGCATGACCTCCTCCCGCTACCTCGCCGCCTTCGCCGCGCTGCTCGCCGACGAGACCCGCGCGTGCTTCGCCCTCGCCCTCCTCGACGGGCGGGCCTGGACGGCCGGGGAGCTCGCCCGGCACGCCCGGGTCGCCCCGTCGACCGCGAGCGAGCACCTCGGCAAGCTCGTCGCGGGCGGGCTGCTCTCGGAGGAACGGCAGGGCAGGCACCGGTACGTCAGGCTCGCCGACGACCGGGTGGCGCACCTCGTCGAGGAACTCGCCGCGCACGCGTCGCCCGGACCTCCTCCGGAGCCGCGGTCCCTGCGCGAGTCGACCGTCGCCGGAGCCCTGGCGCGGGGACGGACCTGCTACGACCATCTGGCAGGACGGCTCGGCATCACGATCACCCGGGCCATGACCGCCCGCGGACTGCTCACCCAGGACACCGGCTTCGCGCTCACGGACCGCGGCGCCCGATGGTTCGGTGACCTGGGGATCGACCTCACGGCCAAGGGCCGCCGCCCGCTCGTACGGGGCTGCCTCGACTGGACGGAGCGCAGGCCGCACCTCGCCGGCGTCGCCGGCGCCCGGCTGTGCGGCCACGCACTGGACGCGGGCTGGTGCGTTCGCATCGGCTCCGACCGGGCCGTGAAGGTGACGGACGACGGCGAGCGGGCGTTGCACACGCTCCTCGGGATCGAGCCGGGGATATTGCGGTGAACCCCGAAAGGTCCAGCCCTTACGGTCGCACCATGACGAACCCCATCCGCCACACGAAGTGGCCCGCCCTGGCCGCCGCCGCCGTCACCGTCGTGCTCTGGGCGTCCGCTTTCGTATCCATCCGCAGCGCGGGTGAGGCCTACTCCCCCGGCGCGCTCGCCCTCGGCCGGCTGCTCGCCGGCTCCCTCGCGCTGGGCTGTGTCCTGCTGATCCGGCGGGAGGGCCTGCCGCCGCGTGCCGCCTGGCCGGGGATCCTCGTCTCCGGTCTGCTGTGGTTCGGCGTCTACATGGTGGTGCTCAACTGGGGCGAGCAGCAGGTCGACGCGGGCACGGCGGCGATGGTGGTGAACATCGGCCCCATCCTCATCGCGCTGCTGGGCGCCCGGCTGCTGGGTGAGGGACTGGGCCCGCGGCTGGTGGCGGGGATGGCCGTGTCGTTCGCGGGCGCCGTGGTCGTGGGCCTGTCGATGTCGGGCGAGGGCGGGGCCTCGACGCTGGGCGTGGTGCTCTGTCTGCTGGCGGCGGTCGGGTACGCGGGTGGCGTGGTGGCGCAGAAGCCTGCGCTGGCGCACGCGAGCGCGCTCCAGGCGACGACGTTCGGCTGTCTGGTGGGCGCGGTGGCGTGCCTGCCGTTCGCCGGGCAGCTGGTGGAGGAGGCGTCCCGGGCGCCGGTGCCGGCCACGCTCAACATGGTCTACCTGGGCATCTTCCCCACGGCGCTGGCGTTCACGACGTGGGCGTACGCACTGGCGCGTACGACCGCCGGCCGGATGGGCGCGACGACGTACGCGGTCCCGGCGCTGGTGGTGCTGATGTCCTGGCTCGCGCTGGACGAGGTGCCGGGATGGCTGACCCTCTGCGGCGGGGCGCTGTGCCTCGCGGGTGTGGCGGTGTCCCGGTCCCGCGGCCGGGCGCCGGCCCCCGAGAGCGAGCTCACGGGCCCCCGCGCCTGAAGCGTTCCGCGACGCCCCGGCCCCGGGCCCGCCGCCTCGTGCGGCGACGGATCCGGGGCCGGTCGGAGCGAGCGGCGGTCAGTCGGAGTGCGCGTCGGCCGGGACGGGAGCCGAGGGCGCCGGGGCGGCCTTCGCCGCCCGGGAGGCAAGGATCTTGATGGAGATCAGCGCGATGACGGCCAGGCCGATGATGTAGCCGGACACCGCCATGGACGTGCCCGTCGCCTCCAGCAGCAGGACCATCATGAACGGCGCCAGGCCGCCGCCGAAGACGGCGGCGATCTGGTAGCCGAGAGAGGCACCGGTGTAGCGCATCTCCGCGGTGAACAGCTCGGCGAAGAGCGCCGCCTGGGGCCCGTACATGATGCTCAGGAAGCAGCTGGTGACGAACGTCCCCACCCCGAGCCAGAGCAGCGACGCGGTGTCGATCAGCAGGAACATCGGCACGGCCCACACCAGCAGGCCGACGGCGCCGGCCGCATAGATCCGCAGCCGTCCGATGCGGTCGGACAGGGCCGCCGCGGCGGGTATCAGCACCAGCTGGGTGAGGCTCACGCCGAGGGACACGGCGAGGACGGCGCTCCGCTTCATGTCGAGCTCGCGGGTCGCGTAGTCCAGGACGCCGGTGATGATGATGTAGAACGTCGCGGTGTTGACGGCGAACGAGCCGCCGGCCAGGAACACGGTCCCGAGGTGGTCGCGCAGGATCGTGCGCAGCGGGGAGCGGGTCTCGCTCTTCTCCTTCTCGGCGAGCGCGCGTTCGGCCGCACGGAACTCGGGCGTCTCCTCGACCTTGGTGTGGATGTACCAGGCGAGACCGAGGACGAGGAAGCCGACGAAGAACGGCACCCGCCAGCCCCAGGCGGCGAACGCGGAGTCGCTCGTGAGGGAGCCCGCGACCAGGAACACGGTGTTGGCGGTGACGACACCGATGGGAACGCCGAGCTGGACGAGGCTGCCGTAGAGGCCGCGCTTGCCCTCGGGGGCGTACTCGGTGGCCATCAGCATCGCGCCGCCCCACTGGGCGCCGACCGCGATGCCCTGGACGATGCGGAGCAGGACGAGGAGTACGGGCGCGGCGATGCCGATCGTCTCGTACGTGGGGAGCAGGCCGATGCCGGCGGTGGCGAGGCCCATCAGCGTGAGCGCGAGGACGAGCATCGGCTTGCGGCCCCGCTTGTCGCCGAGCTGCCCGGCGATGACGCCGCCCACGGGGCGGGCGAGGAAACCGACCGCGAAGGTGGCGAAGGCGGCCAGCACACCGGCGGAGGAGCTGCCGGCGGGGAAGTACAGGTCGCCGAGGACCAGGGCGGCGGCGATGCCGAAGACGAAGTAGTCGTACCACTCGACGGCCGAGGCGAGGGCGGCGGCGGTGGCGACGCGTCGCCGCCGGGGGTCGGAGGGCGTGGAGCCGGGGGTGTCGGTGAGCTGAGCTGCGGTGTCCATGAACGTGCACACTCCGGTGGATGCGGGGACGGAGTCGGAGAAGGGGGGTGGCACTGGGGAGTTCCGGGGACCGTACCGACCGGTGGGTATGGGGTCAACGGGTTGGACG
>NZ_JBSGZJ010000112.1:0-17757 GCF_053610925.1 Streptomyces sp. NPDC054847
CCGGGCCGACAAGGCCCGGGGCGCTTGTGCGTTTCCGGGCCGTGCCGATCCGGGGCCCCACCGATACCCGAGGAGCCCATGAGATGTCCGTCACCGAGACCGAGAAGACCGGCGCCCGCACCGAGACGGCCGCCACGGTGATCACCGGAGCGCGTGAGCGCATCGACGCGCTCGACGACCGGATCATCGGCCTGATCCAGGAACGGATGGCCGTCTCGGCCGTCATCCAGGACGCCCGGATCGCCTCTGGCGGCCGCCGGGTGAACCTGGCGCGCGAGATGGAGGTACTGGGGCACTACAGGGACGCGCTGGGCAAGCCGGGCACGTCGATCGCGATGACGATGCTGGAGCTGTGCCGGGGCCGGATCTGACCGGCCCGGGTACTCCTGCGTATCTGCGTTCGGGCGCATCCTCACCCGTACGGCGCGTGACGCGCCCCGCCGGTCTTCGTTGGTCCCGTTGTCCGTGCCAGCCAGGGGCGGCCTCGAAGAAAACCACGCGTGGCTCCGCTGGTGCGTGTGACGTGCTGCAGGTACGTCGTGGGACCTCGCACCAGCGCGCGTGACCGGTCGGCAGGGGACAGCAGCCCGGTCACCCCAAGCGGTCGGCCCCGGGGACGCCCGGTGCCGGCCGCATCCGGTTCCGACGGTCGCGCACGCCCGTCACCCCGTCCCGTACGACCCGGCACGGGCACGTCCCCCTCTCCCCGCGCCCCGTCGCCGACCACGGGACCCACTCTCCGCGTCCCGTCACCGAAGCTCGGACCCGCCCTGCGCTTCCGTCGCGGCCGGCCGGCGCCCCCCTCCCCACGACGCGGTGCGGCCCTCGGCCCCGCGGCCCCGCGGCCCGCCACCGTTGCGAACTGTCGCCGGTGCGTCCGGAACGATCCGGCCATGGTCACGCCTGTGGCGCACGTCACATAAAGATCCTGTGAGTCGGCGTGCAACCAATCACCCTGGTCACCGGTCATGCATGCGTAACAAGGACCTCAGCTGTTCGCACCCACCGTGGTGCCGGGGGGTCACAACCAGCCTTCGTACCGCGTCCGGCGGTACCCGGACTTCACTGAGGTCTCAATGAAGCTTCGCCGTGCCATGGCCGTCGCCGCCGCGACCGCTGTCATCGCCCCTGCCACGTTCCTGGCGGCGCCGGCCGCGTTCGCGACGGACCCGAGCCCTTCGGCAACGGAGACCACCTCCCCGGCTCCCACCGGGTCCGAGACCGCGTCTCCGTCCCCGACCGGGTCCGAGACCACCTCCCCCGCCCCGACCGGGTCGGAAACCACCTCCCCCGCTCCCACCGGGTCCGAGACCACGTCTCCGTCCCCGACCGGGTCCGAGACCACCTCCCCCGCGCCTTCGCCCTCGACCTCCGCTCCCACCCAGGACCCTGAGGACCCCGAGGAGCCGCCGTACTGCGAGGAGCTGGACGAGAACTGGGAGGAGAAGGCCCTCGGCCTCGAGATCAGCGGCCTGCCCGGCAAGATCGTGGCCGGCAGCGGCTGGGAGGAGTTCAACCTCACGATCACCAACAACTCCAAGGCCGACCTCAAGGAGGTCGCCTTCTACGCCGAGGTCGAGAACGACCAGTTCGAAGAGGACAAGTGGCTCAGCAAGCACGTCGAGCTGCAGTTCCGTCTCCCGGGCACCGACCAGTGGGAGCGGATCGGCGACTCGGAGTGGGCCGGTGACTACTTCTGGGGCGTCGAGACCATGAAGTCCAAGGACTTCGTGAAGATCGACCTCCGCCTCAACGTGGCCAAGACCGCTCCGGCCGCCGAAAGCTACTCCTTCGGCTCCGGCGGCTATCTGGGCGACGTCGACGGCCAGGAGTGCATCGCGGAGAACGCCGGCGTGTACGCCGACTTCACCGTCCTGAAGCCGGGCTCCCCGAACCCGAACCCGGGCGAGGCCGAGCCGGGTGACGGCGAGGGCAAGGACAAGGGCCCCGACACCAAGCCCCAGGGTGACGTGAAGGAGCTCCCGGTCACCGGCAACCTCGCCGAGACCGGCTCCGACTCGACCCTGCCGGTCATCGGCGCGGTCGGCGGTGTCGCGATCCTCGCCGGCGCCGGTGTCGTCTTCGCGATGAAGCGCCGCCGTGGTGACGCCACCGCGTAACGCCTGAAGCTCAGGCACACAGAGCCACCAAGGCCGCTGCACTCGGAGGGGGGTGCAGCGGCCTTCGTGCGTGCGGAGCGCCCGAGGGGCGCTCAGGCCTCCTGAGGCTTGGGCAGAGCCGCCTGCTCGGAGCCGGCCGTCTTCTCGGCCACCACAGCGGCCGTCTCGTTCGGTTCCGCCGCCTTCTTCGGTCGAACGGTCTTCTGCGGCTCGGCCCTCTTCTCCTGCTCGGCCGTCTTCTTCGGCGGGAGTGCCGGCATGCCGAGGAACGGCAGCTTCAGCGCGCCGAACGCGTCCGCCGGTACGGCCGGGGCCTTGGGCGCGACCGGGGTCAGGCGTTCGTACGCGCGGCCCTGGGCCGGGCGCGGGTCGTCCTCGCCCTTGTTCGGCCAGAACGACATCGCCCGCTCCGCCTGGGCCGTGATGGTCAGCGACGGGTTGACACCGAGGTTCGCCGACACCGCGGAGCCGTCCACGACGGAGATGCCCGGGTGGCCGTACAGCCGGTGGTACGGGTCGATGACGCCGTCCGCCGCCGTGGCGCCGATCGGGCAGCCGCCGAGGAAGTGCGCGGTGAGCGGGGTGCCCATCACTTCGCCGATGTTGGAGCCCGCGAAGCCGTTGATCTCCTCGGCGAGCAGGGACGCCGCGCGGGTCGCCTCTGGGATCTGGTTCGGATTGGGGGCGCCGTGGCCCTGGCGGGCGGTGAGCAGTCCCTTGCCGATCCCCTTCGGCTTGCGGTACGTCGTCAGCGAGTTGTCGAGCGACTGCATGACCAGGCCGATGATGGTCCGTTCCGACCAGCGCCGGTTGGACAGGGCGCGGACCGCGAGAAACGGGTGCCTGGCCATGTTGCCGAGCCAGCCGACGACGCGGCCCTTCGCCCGGTAGGGCACCTGAAGGACGGTCATGCCGCCCATCGCGTTCGAGCCCCTCCCGTAGCGCACGGGCTCGATGTGGGTGTTCTCGTTCGGGTGGATCGAGGACGTGATGGCGACGCCACGGGTGAAGTCGACCCGTTCCGCGCCGTGCCGCTTGCGGTAGCGCCGGTTGTCGGTCTGGGCGCCGACCAGCGCCTCCGAGTTGGTGCGGGTCAGCTCGCCGAGCCGTGCGGACAGCCGCGGCAGCAGTCCGCCGTCCTTCATCCGGTGCAGCAGGGTCTGTGTGCCGTACGTGCCGGCGGCGATGACGACGCGGCGGGCCGTGAACGTACGGCCCTTCCCCTTGCGCCTGTTGTCGCTTGGCAGCGTCTTGATCGCGAAACCGCCCCGCGAGTCCTCCGTGACGGCGACCACGGACGTCATCGGGTGCACGGTGGCGCCCGCCTTCTCCGCCAGGTACAGGTAGTTCTCGTTGAGCGTGTTCTTCGCGCCGTGCCGGCAGCCCGTCATGCACTCGCCGCACTCGCTGCACGCCCTGCGGGAGGGACCGGCGCCCCCGAAGTACGGGTCGGCCACCTCTTGGCCGGGCTTGGCCCGCACCGTCCCGTCGGCGTCGTCGCCGTCCCCGAAGAACACTCCGACGGGCGCCATGTGGAAGCTGTCCCCGACGCCCATGGCCTCCGCGGTCGCCTTCAGATGGACGTCGGAGGGGGTCATCGTCGGGTTGAGCCGCACGCCGAGCATGCGCCGGGCCTGGTCGTAATAGGGCTTCAGCTCCTCCTGCCAGTCCGTGATGTCCTTCCACTGCGGGTCGTTGAAGAACGGCGCGGGCGGCACGTAGAGCGTGTTCGCGTAGTTGAGGGAGCCGCCGCCCACGCCCGCTCCCGCCAGCACCATCACGTTCCCGAGCAGGTGGATGCGCTGGATGCCGAAGAGGCCGAGGGCCGGTGCCCAGAGGTAGTTGCGCAGGTCCCAGGAGTTCTTGGGCAGGGACTCGCGGGTGAAGCGGCGGCCCGCCTCCAGGACGCCGACCCGGTAGCCCTTCTCGGTCAGTCGGAGGGCGGACACGGAGCCGCCGAAGCCGGAGCCGACGACGATCACGTCGTAGTCGTACCGCGTGTCGTCGTCCGCGGCCCGGTTTCGGGCAGGGGATACCTCGGACATGGCTCTCCTCATGCAGGTGCGGGCGTGCGGGTGCGGGTCGCGGGGGCCGCCGGACCGGGCGGGTCAGCGCAGACGGAAGGCCTTCATCGCCTTGAGGCTGACGCTCATGAACGCCGCGTACTTCTCGTCGTCCATGCCGAACGACGGCGCGAGCGGCAGCAGACGCTGCTGGGACACGGTCTGCGCCTCCGTGTACTTGAGGATGCCCTCGGAGCCGTGACGCCGGCTGAGCCCGGAGTCCTTCATGCCGCCCATCGGGGACTGGACGCTGCCGTACGCCGGCGCGTAGCCCTCGTTGATGTTGACGGTGCCGGTGCGCAGCTTGGCGGCGACGGCGTGTCCACGGCGGGCGTCCTTGGTCCAGACGCTCGAGTTGAGGCCGTACGGGGTGGCGTTGGCCTGGGCGATGACGTCGTCCTCGTCGGTGAAGCGGTACACGGAGACCACCGGGCCGAAGGTCTCCTCCGTGCACACGGCCATCGGGGCCTCGACTCCGTCGAGGATGGTGGGCTCGTAGAAGAGCGGGCCGATGTCGGGCCGCGCGACACCGCCGGCGAGGAGCCTGGCGCCCTTGGCGACGGCCTCCTCGACATGGCGGGTGACGGTCTCGAGCTGGCGCTCGCCGACGAGGGAGCCCATGTCGGCCCCGTAGGCGAGGGAGTTGCCGAGCCGCATGGCCTTGGTCCTGGCGGCGAACCGCTCGAGGAAGTCGTCGGCGACGGACTCGTGCACGTACAGCCGCTCGATCGATATGCACAGCTGGCCGGCGGAGGAGAAGCAGGCGCGCACCGCTCCGGCCGCGGCCTTCTCGACGTCCGCGTCGTGGAGGACCAGCATGGCGTTCTTGCCGCCGAGTTCGAGGGAGACGCCGATGAGGCGGGCGGCGGCTCCCTGTGCCACCTCGCGGCCGGTACGGGTGGAGCCGGTGAACGACACGTAGTCGGCGTGCTTGACGACCTCGGGGCCGACGACCGGGCCGTCCCCGATGACGACCTGGAAGACCTCGGCCGGCAGTCCCGCCTCGACGAGCAGGTCGCGCGCCCACAGGGCGGTCAGCGCCGTCTCGGTGTCGGGCTTCATCACGACAGCGTTGCCGGTGACGAAGGCGGGCAGCGCGTCGCCGACGGACAGTTCCAGCGGGTAGTTCCACGGCGCGATCTGTCCCACCACACCGCGCGGATGGCGCAGTTCGGTCGTCTTCGTGAGGACGGGGACGACACCGGTGTGCCGCTTGGCCTTCAGGTACGAGGGCGCCTTGCGTCCGTAGTGGCGGGCGGCGACGGCGACGGCCTGCACCTCCTCGTGGGCGTGCAGGCGGGCCTTGCCGGTCTCCAGCTGGATCAGGTCCAGGACCTCCGCCTGGCGCTGGAGGACCAGGTCGTGGAAGCGCAGCAGGACGGCCGCGCGGGCACGGACCGGGGTGGCGGCCCATGCGGGCTGGGCGGCGCGTGCCCGCTCGAAGGCCGTGGCCACGTCCTCGGGGGTGGACTCGGGGAGTTCGGCCAGCTGCTCGCCCGTGAACGGCGCGTGGTTGGCCGTGCGGCCGGAGCCGGCCACCGACTTGGTCAGCCGGGCGACCAGTTCGGGGGTCACCACGTCGGCGGCGGTGCGCGCGCCGGCCGGAGCGGCGGCTGTCGGGTTGGTGCCGAGGGCGGCCGCGGTGGCCTGCGAGTCCGTCATGGGGGCGAGAGTAGGCGCAGAGCAGCACTTTGGGTACCCGTCGGTAACACCTTTTCACCATGCTCACACGACCGTGCCAGCGATCACTGGCACATAACCCCTGATCAGGCCCTATTCATCGGCCCGCAGGCACGCCCGGCAATTTTCCCGGCCGCCTCGGGGAGTCGCGTGGCCCGGTTCACGGCGCCGGGGGCCGCCATCCCCGCAGCATGGTGTCGAACTGCTCGCGGGTCGTCACCCAGTCGTGTGCGGGGCCGGACATGTAGAGGGCGTATTCCGTGCCGTCGTCCTCGTAGTACATCTGGTCGATCGCCCGCCGGGGTCCGGGATGTTCCTTGCTCTCCGTCCAGGTGAACTCCCAGATCGCGGACTGCGTCCGGTCCCGGAACGTGTTCGGGTGGAGCTGCACCCGGCGGTACTCCGGCAGGCGCTTCTTGAGGCTCTTCTGCATGTCGAGCATGTGCATGTACGGGTTCTCGTGGTCGGGCGCCGGGTCGATGCTGATGCGGATGCGGTGGCGGCCGTTGTCGGGGGTGTAGTCGATCTGGTTGCCGTCCGCCTGACGCCGCCAGCCGTCGGGCACCCAGAGGCTGAAGCCCGCCACGTCCTTGACGCGTCGCCAGCCCTCGGGAATCCCGGCATCCTCCGGCGCGGTGCTCTCGGCGCCGCCCGTCCCGGCGGCCGCGGCCTCTCCCTTACGGCCGTCCCCGCCGTCGCCCGCGTACTGCATCGCCAGGCCCGCGGCGCCACCCAGCACCGCCGCCAGCACGACGGCGATCACCGCCGTGCGGACGCGCCCGCCGCGACGGCCGCTGGCCTGCGAGGGCCCGGGCACCGGTACGGTGCGGGACCGGTCCACCTCGGCGCCCGGCTGCGGCAGCCGCTGCGTCGGCACCCGCGCACGCCCCGTCTCCACCGGCCCACGGCCCTCCATGGCGTCCGTCAGCATCCGCTCCGCCTCGGCCGCGGAGGGCCGGTGCGACGGCTCTTTGCGCAGCAGCGCCAGGATCACCGGAGCGAGCCTCCCCGCCCGCACCGGCGCGGGCGGTTCCTCGTCGACCACGGCCTGCATGGTCGACAGCGGCGAGGACCGCCGGAACGGCGACCGTCCCTCCACCGCCGTGTACAGCGTCGCGCCCAGCGACCACAGGTCCGAGGCGGGGCCGGGGTCGTGGCCGCGGACCCGTTCCGGCGCGAGGTAGTCGATCGAACCGACGATCTCGCCCGTCCTGGTGATCGTCGAATCGCCCTCGATGGCCGCGATCCCGAAGTCCGTTATGAGGGCCCGGCCGTCCTTGGCCAGCAGGACGTTGGCCGGCTTGATGTCCCGGTGGAGCACCCCGGCGGCGTGCGCGGCGCCCAGCGCCCCCAGGATGTGCAGCCCGATCCGGGCCGCCTCCGTCTCGTCGATCCGCCCGGGCTCCTTGACCGCGTCCGCGAGTGAGGGGCCGTCGACGTACTGCATGACGATCCAGGGCCGCGCGTCGTGCTCGAGCACGTCGTGCACGGTGACGACACCGGGATGGCTGATGCGCGCGGCCGCGCGGGCCTCCTTCTGGGTGCGGGCGTGCAGGACGGCCCGGTCGGCCTCCGACACGTAGAGCCCCGCGGTCAACTCCTTGACCGCCACCACCCGGTGGAGCACCTCGTCATGGGCGCGCCATACCTTGCCCATACCGCCACGGCCGATGGTCTCGCCCAGCCGGTAACGCCCGGCGAGCAGCAGACCGGTGCCTGTGCTGTGAGTGTGTTCCACGTACCCCGCCCCGTTCCTTGGAATGACAGGTTACGGAGGGGATGTACGGCCACGGAACATCGGACGCCTCAAGTGACCGCACTGTGATGCGCGTTCCGTGCGCGCACGCGCACTCAGCGGGCGGAACGGTAACTCGCCGTGGCCTGCTCGAAGACCTCGGTCACTTTGTCACGCTGTGCTTCCGGTCCGATCACCTGGACGACGTGATAGGTGCCGTCGACGGCGAGCGCGAGGTTACGCACGTACACCTCACGGCCGTTGCTGTCCTGCCAGGTGAACTGGCCCTCGGCCATGGCCTGTCGGCCGACGTCGATACGGCGCAGCCCGGTGGCGCTCGCCCACGAGGAGTCGCGGAAGGGCTGGAGTTCGGGCTCCTTGTCCCGCTGATAGACCAGCGGGTCGTCGCCGTTCGCCTGGACGGTGTCCCGGCCCGGCACGACGATGAGTGTGAAATCGCCGCTGGTGTAACGGACTTGCCCGGCATCGTTGATCGGCCGGCGCTGCCACGTCCGGTCAACGGCGATCCGGAAGCCCTCCGGGTCGTCCCGGAGCTCATAGCCGGCGGGAAGTTCACCGGCCGGGGCGGAGGTCTGCGGCTGCTGGGACCCGGGCGAACCGGTGGGTGTCGGTTCCGGGCCGGCGCCCGCGCCCGTACGGCCGGGGCTCGGGTCCTGCTGCGACGGCCCGGTGCCCGCCTCCCTGCCCTGCGGCGACCGCTGCCCGTCGTCCGCCTTCGGCATGAACAGCACGGCGTAGGTGATCGCGGCCACCAGGGCGAGCAGGATCACCAGCAGAAGCGTGCGGCCGAGTGCGCGCGGCTTCCGCCCCGTGGCCTGGTAGGACCTCCGGTTCGATGTGTCGTAGGAGCTCTCGTACGTCTCCTCGTAGGCGCGCCGCGGCGGCGGGACCTGGGCGACGGGCCTGTCCCTGCGCCCTTCCCCGCCCCTGCCTCCTGCTCTGTCCCGGCTCCTGGTCTTCTTGTGGCGGTGGCGGCCGTGCGCGTCGGGACCGCCTCCGCGGCGCCTGCGGACGAGCTCGCCCCGGCGCCGGACGATCGGCAGCCGCGACCCGTCGACCGCCCCGGGCGGCAGGGGAACGACGTCCGTCCCGGCCTCGGGCTCCGGCGCCGAACGGACGAGGGAACGCAGCCAGCCGCGCAGCTCCTCGAAGTCCGGCCGCTCCGTCGGGTCCTGACGCAGCAGCGACTCGACGACCGGCCGCAGCGCGCCGCACTCCTCCGCGAAGGCGGGCGGCTCCGCGCACACGAGCTGGACGAGCTCGGCGGCGCTCTCCTCCGGGTAGGGGGCGTGCCCCTGGACGGCCCGGTACAGCAGCGCCCCCAGCGCCCACAGGTCGGTCGCCGGGCCCACGGGCGCGGCGAGCTGCCAGTTCTCATGGACGGGGCCGGCCTGCTCGGGCGCCCACCGTTCCGTCACGGCACCGACCACGGTGATCCGCGCCTGGCGTGCCCGTTCCGCGGCCAGGGGTGTCGCGGGGCCGCGGTACGGGGCGGAGCCGCCGGCGGCAACGACCTCGTCCCAGCGGCCGGGGGCCGCCGTGCCGTCCGTGGCGGCGGGTCGGCGCTGTGCGTCGGCACGCAACGCGTCACCGCCGCGGTGCCAACTGCCCCCGGCCGCGCTGTCCGTACGCGCCGCGGGGAGGGCGGGGCGCTGTCCACCGGCCGGCCGGCCGCCGCTTCCCGGGCCGCCGTCCGCCCGTGCGACGGGCAGCGCGGGCCGGACGTCACGGAGGGGTTCCCCGCCCTCCCTGCGCACCCCGTAGGGGTCGTCGCGGTACGGGTCGTGCGGGCGCGCGCCCGGCAGCGCGGGACGCCCGGTGATGCCCCGAGGGCCGCCGCCTCCGGCGGGCAGCGAACCGGTGCCCTCCCGGCCGGCGAACGGCGCGTCGTGCCAGGTGCCGGTCAGCCGGACGCGACCGGGGCCGTCCTGCGACGGCCCCTCGCCGTCCCGGTCCCGGTCGTACGGGCCTTCGCCGTGACGCTCCTCGTCCCGGCCACTGCCGAACCGGCCCCGGTCCCCGCCGTCCCGGTACGGGCCCTCGTCACGTTCCGCGCCGTACGGGCTCCCGTACCGGTCCGCGTCGTACCCGTCCTCATGACGGTCGTCGTAGCGGTCCTCATGACGGTCCGCGTCGTAGCGGTCCTGACGACGGTCCGCGTCGTAGCGGTCCTGACGACGGTCCGCGTCGTACGGGTCTCCGTACCGACCTGCGTCGTAACGGTCCTCGTGCCGCTGCTCACGGCCGTGGTCCTCCGCGTCGCGCGGCGGCATGCCGAGCAGGCCGAGACCCAGGTCCTCGAAGTCCGTGTCGTCGTCCTCGTCCCGGACGCCGCCGAGCCCGAGCAGACCTCGGCGCCCCTCGTCGGGTCGGCGGGCCCACCAGTCGGGGTCGAGACCGTCCTGCTCCAAGCGGTCACGGGCGTCGGCGTTGTCGTCCTGGCGACGGCTCTCGCCCGACCGTGCCCCGGCACGGGCACCGGCGCGGTAGGCCGCGATCGCCCCCGCACGGGCGGCACGCACGTCGGGCACACCGGTGGAGGGGCCGCTCTGCTGCGGCAGGACGGGACGGCCGGACGCGGCCTCCACCTCGCGTCCGCGTGCGGGCGCGTCACCGGCGTCGAGCTCCGGCGCCGGCCCTGGACCCGGCCCGTGGTCCCGTTCCGGCCCGTCGTCGGTGTCCGGGTCCGCGTCCGGCTCCGGTACCGGCGCGTAGCCGCACAGCGCCTCCTCCGCGGCGCCGGACGCCAGACCGGTGAGGACCACACGTCCGTCCTCGCAGACGAGGACCGTGCGCACCGTGATGTTCCGGTGCGTCCAGCCGTGGGCGTGCAGGACGCGCAGGGCGGTCAGAACGTCGGAGGCGATCTCCGCCGCCCGGTACGGGGTGAGCGGCTTCTCCGCGAGCAGCGCCGCCAGGGGCCTGGCCGCGACCCGTTCGCTCACTATCCACAGCGAGCCGTCCTCGGCGAAGACGTCGAAAACCTGGTCCAGTCGCGGGTGGTCGGGGATCTGCGCGGCCGCCTGTGCCGCCTCGACCGCCCGCCGGACCGCCGGGTCCGTGGGGCGGCGTGTCGTGCCGCCGCCTCGGCCGCCGTGGGTCCGCCGCGGCACCGACGCACCGGCGAGGCCGTCCTCGTCGAGCACCTCCGCGTCGACGATCTCCGGCAACGGCACCTGCCGCACCAGGACTTCATGTCCGCTGTAGGTGTCGAACGCGCGGGTCTCCGCGAATTCGTACTCGTCGGACGGCGGCAACGGCAGGCGGTAGCGGTCGGCGAGCACCCTTCCCGCATAGTCGTCCACGACGCCTCCCCGAGCGCGCTGTCCCCGGCCGGCACGAAAACAACGCAAGAAGCCGTCAAATCCGGTCGCTCACCGGCCTCTTGTCGCTGCGTACCGTCCGCGGGTTCTCACGATACGTGTCCTGGGTCAGTCCTTGGGGCTGAACGTGGCGAACGCCGTCTTGCGCAGCGTCTCGCACTCCTTGCTGCGCCACTCGCTCGCCTTGCAGGTGATCATGATCGAGTAGCCGCGTCTGGCGTCGACCTTGAAGCCCCTGTTCAGGATACGTACCCGCTGGCCCTTCTCGTTGCGCTCGAACTGCCAGTCCGCGACGGTCGGATAGCCGTTGTACTCGACCGTCCCTATCCCCAGGTGCTTGTAGCCGTTGCTCGTGGCGCTGACACCGGCGACCGCCGCGGCCCATGCGGCCGCCGCGTCGTCCTTGGGGCTGTTGTTGAAGTCGACCTGGACACGCGGGACTCCGCCGTCGACGCTGAACTTGCCGCCCGAGTTCTGGCCGGCCACACCGGTGAGCCTGAAGTTAGAGGGCATGGCCATGGTGAAGTGCCAGCGGTCGTTGGAGACCATCACGTACCCGGCCGGCAGCGTGTCGCCGCCCGCCGAGTCGTCGCCCTTGGGGTCACCCGACGGCGGGGCGTCCGGGCTGCCGGTGCTGCCGCCCTGCCCGCCGTCCTCCTCCTTGCCGTCGTCCTTGCCGGTGTCGTCACCGCTGTCGGGACTCGCGTCGCTGCCCGCACCACCGGTCGCCTTGTCCTCTCCGCCACCGGCGGTGGAGCCGGCCGAAGCGGCGGTCTCGTCCTTGCCCTTGCCCTGGTTCCCGGTGTCGTCGTCACGGAAGGCGAAGACCAGCACGGTGGACAGCACGGCGAGCAGTGCGACGGCCGCGATGATCACCAGCGTGCGGCGGGGCACCACGTCGGTGAGCGGTGCGCGCACCGGCGCGGCAGGCCGTGCGGATCCGCCCGGCGCGGGCTGCGGCTTCGACTCCGTCTTCACGGCGGCGGCCGCGTTGCGCACGGAACGCAGCGCGCCACGGACCCGGTCGGCGGCGGGGTCCTTCGGCCCGGCCGCAGGGACGGGAGGCACGGACGGCAGCCTGATGGCGCGGGTCGCCTCGGGCGACGGCTCGGGCTCAGGGGGCAGCACCGGCGCCTCCGGCGCGTTCACCACCTGGGTGAGCAGGGCGCGGGCGCCGGCGTCGTCCAGCCGCTGGGCGGGGTCCTTGGCGAGCAGGCCGTAGATGACCTCCTCCAGCGGGCCCGCGTTCTTCGGCGGGTCGAGCGGCTCGGTCATCACGGCGGTCAGCGTCGCGATCGCCGAGCCCTTGTCGTACGGCGGGCAGCCCTCGACGCTCGCGTAGAGCAGGCCGCCGAGCGACCAGAGGTCGGCCGCCGGTCCCGGCTTGTGGCCGCGGGCGCGCTCGGGCGAGATGTACGACGGGGCGCCGACGAGCATGCCGGTCGAGGTGATCGACGGGTCGCCCTCGACCTGCGCGATACCGAAGTCGGTGAGCACGACGCGGCCGTCACGGCCGATCAGCACGTTGGACGGCTTCACGTCACGGTGCAGGATGCCCTCGCGGTGCGCGGAGCGCAGTACGTCGAGGATCGCCAGACCCACCTCGGCCGCCCGGCGGGGCGTGAGGACGCCGTCCTCCCGTACGACCTCGGCCAGGGACTTGCCCTCGACGAGCTCCATGACGATCCACGGGCGGTCGTCCTCGTCGACGACGTCGTAGACGGTCACGGCGCTGTTGTTGCGGATGCGGGCGATGGCCTTGGCCTCGCGCAGGGTGCGCGTGATGAGCCGGCGCTTCTCATCGTCGTCGATGCTGTTGGGGAAGCGCAGTTCCTTGACGGCGACGGTACGGCCGAGGGTCTCGTCGACCGCGCGCCACACCGTGCCCATGCCGCCGCGCCCGAGGACGCCGCCGAGACGGTAACGCCCGGCGAGCAGGCGGCCCTCGGAACCGGTGGCGCCGCGTCCCTTGGAAAGCGGCGCACCCGCGCCCCCGGCACGGCCGGTCCGGTCCGCGGGGGCGGACTTCGCCGCGGCGGCCTGCGAGCCCGCGCCACGGTCGCCGTCGGCGGGCGCCCGGGAGCTCGTACCGGTGGCCGCCCCCTGCCCGGCCGGCGCGTCCGCGGGCTCCGCCGGGTGCCTACCGGCCTTCGTGACGGACAGCGGCTTCGCGTCCTCGGCGGCAGGCTTCGCGTCCTCGGCGGCGACAGCAGGCTTCGTGTCCGCCGAGGCAGCGCCGCGGGCATCGCCCTGCGCATCCTTCCGCGGGTCGTCCTGAGCAGTCGTCACGCCCGCGCTCCGGGAGTCGAGACCGGGCTTCCGGGCGTCCTCCGTCCCGGCAGGGGCACCGCCGGCGGCCACGTCCTCGTCATCGGCCCCGACCGCGCCGGAGACGTCCGGGCCCGCGGCGCCCGCTGCGACGTCGCCGTCCTCGCTCTTGTCCTCGGGGACCGCGTCCTTGACCTCCGGGGCGGCGTCCTTCACTTCGGGGGACGCGTCCGCTTCGGCCGTCTTCGGGTCCGCCGCGCCGGCGGCGGAACCTTCGCCCCCGCCGGCGGAACCGGCCCCCGCGCCCGCGGCAGAGTCCGCATCCTCGCCGGCGAAGCCGGCCCCCCGCTGGGGCTTCCGCGACTGCTCAGCCTCCGACATGCGTCCCCTCTGCGATCCCTGATCTTCGCCCGCGCCTGCCGCTTTCCGCGCGATGCGGTAACCCGCCCTGGCAGAGCGCCCATTGTCCCTCACCCCGGGACCGGTACGTCGTCCGGGTCCACCCAGCGGCGTGCCGGGCGCACCCGAATACGCCACCCACCATGCCATCACACGGCGTGAAGCCCACCCCCGCACTGGTCGGAGGCGTGCCCGGACTCCGCAACCGCCCTCGCAGCGGGCCGGTTCCCCCCGGGCGACGGGCCATCAGAGACCGACCTGACCGGATCAAGGCACTCCGAACCAAGGCAGTCCAGGTCAGGGCAGGCCGGATCGGGGCAGTCCGGATCGAGGCAGGCCGGATCAGAGCGGCACGATGTCCGGCGCGCCCAGCCGCGCCGCGTCCGCCGTCTGGTCGTCCGGCTGCCGCTGCGACTCCCGTTCCGCTTCCACCCTCTTCTCGTAGTGCTCGACCTCCTTCTCGATCTGCGCCTTCTCCCAGCCCAGTACCGGGGCCATCAGCTCGGCGCACTCGCGTGCGCTGCGCGTCCCCCGGTCGAAGGTCTCGATCGAGATTCGGGTACGCCGGGTCATCACGTCGTCGAGATGGCGGGCGCCCTCGTGCGACGCGGCATAGACGATCTCGGCCCGCAGGTAGTCGTCCGCGCCGCTCAGGGGATCGCCGAGCGTCTGGTCCTCCGCGATGAGGGCGAGCAGTTCCTCCGTCATGGCGCCGTAGCGGTTCAACAGGTGCTCGATGCGCACCACATGAAGACCCGTCCGCTCGGCGATCCTCGCCCTGGCGTTCCAGAGGGCGCGGTACCCCTCGGCGCCGAGCAGCGGCGTGTCCTCCGTGACACAGGCCGCCACCCGCTGGTCGAGGCCGTGCACCGCCGCGTCCACGGCGTCCTTCGCCATCACCCGGTACGTCGTGTACTTGCCGCCGGCGACGACGACGAGCCCCGGCACGGGGTGCGCCACCGTGTGCTCGCGCGACAGCTTGCTGGTGGCGTCCGACTCGCCGGCGAGCAGGGGCCGCAGCCCGGCGTAGACCCCCTCCACGTCGTCCCGGGTGAGCGGCACGGCGAGCACCGAATTGACGTGCTCCAACAAGTAGTCGATGTCGGCGCTGGAGGCGGCGGGGTGCGCCTTGTCGAGGTCCCAGCCGGTGTCGGTGGTGCCGACGATCCAGTGCCGTCCCCAGGGGATGACGAACAGCACGGACTTCTCCGTGCGCAGGATCAGCCCGGTCGTGGAGTGGATGCGGTCCTTCGGCACCACGAGGTGGATGCCCTTGGAGGCGCGCACATGGAACTGCCCGCGCTCCCCGATCAGCGCCTGCGTGTCGTCCGTCCACACCCCGGTGGCATTGACGACCTGCCGGGCCCGGATCTCGTACTCACCGCCCGCCTCCACGTCGAGCACCCGGGCTCCCACCACCCGCTCGCCCTCCCGCAGGAAGCCGACCACCCGGGCGCGGCTGGCGACTTGGGCGCCGTAGCTCGCGGCGGTGCGCACCAGGGTCGTCACGAAGCGGGCGTCGTCCATCTGGGCGTCGTAGTACTGAAGGGCCCCGACGAGGGCGTTCTTCTTCAGCGCGGGGGCGACCCGCAGGGCGTGCCGGCGGGAGAGGTGCCGGTGGACGGGCAGCCCCCGCCCGTGTCCCGAGGACACCGACATCGCGTCGTACAGCGCGACACCGGAGCCGGCGTACAACCGCTCCCATCCCTTGTGCTGGAGCGGATAGAGGAACGGCACCGGCTTGACCAGGTGCGGGGCGAGCCGCTCGAGCAGCAGCCCGCGCTCCTTGAGTGCCTCCCTCACCAGGGCGAAGTCGAGCATTTCCAGATAGCGCAGTCCGCCGTGGATCAGCTTGCTCGACCTGCTCGAGGTGCCGGAGGCCCAGTCGCGCGCCTCCACCAGCCCGGTCGTCAGTCCTCGTGTCGCGGCGTCGAGCGCGGTTCCCGCTCCGACCACGCCGGCGCCCACCACCAGCACGTCCAGTTCGCGCTCGGCCATCCCGGCGAGCGCTTCGGCGCGCTCCGCGGGTCCCAGTGTCGCTGTCCTCACTGTTGCCTCCCGTCGCCCCCGTGTATTTCCTGCGGTCGGTCTCACAACGTCGAACCCGCCATGCCGGACTCACAAAGTCGGACTCACACCGTCGATTCTGTCCGTACTTGCCGACTTCAGCCACCGCCTGTGGATAACACTCGCTCGACCAGGAGCCCACAATCCGGCAGAACGGTCATATTTACGCCTAGTCTGACATTGCGCCTGCCCGTTCCGCCCACAGGGCTTGCGCTCACTGTCCCCTTCGGCTACGGGAAGGACGGCCACAGCCATGCCCGCAGATCTCGCCGTCATCGGACTCGGACACCTCGGTCTGCCGCTCGCCCAGGCCGCCGTGGCGTCAGGCATCGAAACCATCGGCTACGACCCCGACCCCCGCCAGCTCACGGAGCCCGCCGCCGGAGTGACGCCCGCCGACATCCGGCGCATGCTCTCCGGCGGCTTCCGCACCGTCACGGACGCGGCCGAGCTCGGCCGCGTGCGCACCGCCGTCATCTGTGCGCCCACGCCCATGGGCGCGGACGGCACACTGGACCTGACCCCGCTCGCCGACGCCGCCCGGGCGCTCGCGTCCCGGCTGCGGCCGCACACCACCGTCCTGCTGGAATCGGCGGTCGAGCCCGGCACCACGGAGGACTTCCTCCGTCCGCTCCTCGAAGAGGGCTCCGGCCTGCGGGCCGGCCGGGACTTCCACCTGGCCTACTCCCCCAGCCGCACCGACCCCGGCCGCCGCACGCACGGCTACGCCAACACACCGAAGGTCATCGGCGGACTCACCCCCGCCTGCACGGAGTCCGCGGCCGCCTTCTACGCCCGGCTGACCGACAAGGTGGTCCGCGCCCGCGGTCTGCGCGAGGCCGAGACGGTCAAGGTCCTCGAGACGAACTTCCGGCACGTCAACATCGCCCTCGTCAACGAGATGGCCGTCCTCTGCCACGACCTCGGCATCGACCTCTGGGACGTCATCCGCTGCGCGGAGACCAAGCCCTTCGGCTTCCAGGCCTTCCGCCCGGGCCCCGGCGTCGGAGGCCACGGCGTCCCCCTCGACCCCGGCCCCACCCCGTGCCGCCCGCTGCGCATGGTGGGCCTCGCGCAGGAGATCAACTCGCGGATGCCGCAGTACGTGGTCCGCCGCTGCGCCACCCTCCTCAACGAACACGGCAAGTCCGCCCGTGGGGCCCGTGTCCTGCTCCTCGGCGTCACCTACAAGCCGGACCTCGCCGACCTGCAGGGCTCACCGGCCACCGAGATCGCCCGCCGGCTGACGGACCTGGGCGCGTCCGTGAGCTACCACGACCCCTACGTCCCCGACTGGCGCATGGACCAGGTCCCCGTCCCCCGCGCCGACTCCCTCTACGAGGCGGCCGCCGCGGCGGACCTGACGGTCCTGGTCCAGCACCACCGCACGTACGACCTCCAGGGCCTGGCGGTCAAGGCCCAACTCCTGCTGGACACAAGGGGGGCGACTCCGGCCGGGGCGGCACACCGGCTCTGACACCTTTTCAGGCTCCGCCACGGCCGTGCAACGGTCCCATAACCGAGTGCCGTTCCGTCGTACCGGACTGCTAGTCTCCGGGACCGCGCTCGCACGCTGGTGCGACGCCGTCGATCCCAGGGGGAATCCGCCATGAGTCAGCCCGTCCCGCCGCCGTCCGGCAACCCGTTCGCCGGTGGCGACCAGTTCGCACCCGCGCCGCCGCCGGCCCCGGTCCGCAACAACATCGGCCTCGGCATCGTCGCCGCCGTCGTCACCGCCGTCGTCACCGCGGGCATCTACGGTGCCGTCGCGGGTGCCATCGAGGCGGAGATCGGCTACGCGGCCGTCGCCGTCGGCTTCCTCATCGGCTTCGCCGCGGCCAAGGCGGGCGGCCCGAACCCGGTGCTGGCCGTCGTGAGCGCCGTGCTCGGTGTCGGCGCCGTGTACCTGGGCCAGCTGGTCGGCATGGCGATGATCGTCGCCGAGGAGCTCAACGGCTCCTTCACGGACGTGTTCTTCGACCAGTTCAGCCTGCTGACCGACGCGTGGACCGAGGTGGCCGACGGCATGACGTACGTCTTCCTCGCCATCGCCGCCGTCACCGCGTTCGCCGGCGCCAAGA
>NZ_JBSGZJ010000113.1:0-17679 GCF_053610925.1 Streptomyces sp. NPDC054847
CCACCGCGCTGACGGCCAGTCCGGCGACGGCCGAGACGCCGTACGAGAGCGCTGCCGCGACGGCGCCGACCCGCTCGGCGTCGCCGGTGGCGACGGCGGTCAGCGCACCGGGGAGCCGGCCCGTGTCGGCGCCGCCGCGCGGATCGAGCACCTTGGTGCCGAGTTCCAGCCGGATCCGGTGCGCGGCGTGCTCGCCCGCTCCGTCGGTGATCCTGGCGGCGGTCCGGTAGCACGTGGACAGGACGAGGAAGAGCGCGGCCAGCAGCCCCAGTCCGGCCAGGAGGGCGCCCGACGATCCGGTCGCCACCGCGTCGTCGATGATGATGCCGATGACGACGGGAACCATCGCCTCGCACGCCTGGTGCGTCATGCCGAGCAGCGAAGCCGCGGCGATGTGGCGACGCCGGCCGCCGATCGCCCTTCGGAGGACCTGGCCCCCCGTCGGTCCTCCGTCGAGCATGCGGTACCTCCGAGGAGATGTAGGCAAGTCAGGTAAGGCTACCCTGATTCGCCTCCCGGTTCGCCGGGCCGGGCCCTGAGTCTCCTTCGGTCCGCCTACGGGGCGCGCCGGCTCAGGCCGCTGTCCCAAGAGCGGCTCCCTCCGGGTGAAATGGCGGAAAGTGCGAGGGCGTTGACCCTCCGGCGACAGTTGGTTAGCCTCACCTAAGTCACTGTGTGACTTCGTCACATTGCCTGCGTGCTACGCGATTTGCCACCAGGGGGTATCGCTTGTTGGTCGAGGCGCGGGCGCCGTCCGGAAGCGGTGCCGACGATCCGGCCGCGCCCCCGACCCGGCGGGCCGCGGTGGCGGCGCTGCGCGGCCTCGGACTCCTCGTGGCGCTCGGCGTGCTGGTCCTGATCTCGCTGCTCAGCGTCTGGGTCGGCACCAGGGACATCCCCTTCACCTCGACGTGGAGCGTGCTGTGGCAGCCCGACGGCTCGGACGCGGCGGTCATCATCCACGACTACCGGATCCCGCGGACCGTGCTCGGCGTGCTCGTGGGCACGGCGCTGGGCCTGTCGGGGGCGCTGATGCAGGCGCTGACCCGCAACCCGCTCGCTGATCCCGGTCTCCTCGGCGTGAGCCTGGGCGCCTCGACCGGCGTGGTCGTGGCCATCGCGTTCCTCGGTGTCGGGTCGGCCCTCGGCCATGTCTGGTTCGCGTTGACCGGCGCCGCGGTCGCCTCCGTGGTCGTCCACCTGCTCGGCTCCGCGGGCCGGACGCTTGCCACCCCCGACCGGCTCGTCGTCGCGGGAGCGGCGGTGACGGCCGTCCTCTACGCCTTCAACTCGGCGGTGCTGCTGCTCGATCCGCGGGCGTTCGACACGTTCCGGTTCTGGACGGTCGGCGCGCTCGCCGGCCGGGACTTCGGCAGCGTGCGGGTCGTCCTGCCCTTCGTCGTGGTGGGTGTCGTGATCGCCCTGGCGCTCGCCCCGTCGCTGAACGCGCTGGCCATGGGTGACCAGCTGGGGCGTGCGCTGGGGGTGAACGTCGGCCGGACCCGGGCGCTCGGCGCGCTGGCGGTGATGCTGCTGTGCGGCGCCGCCACCGCCGCCG
Organism: Streptomyces sp. NPDC054847; assembly: GCF_053610925.1. NCBI lineage: Bacteria > Bacillati > Actinomycetota > Actinomycetes > Kitasatosporales > Streptomycetaceae > Streptomyces > Streptomyces sp. NPDC054847. The sequence goes on from NZ_JBSGZJ010000113.1 coordinate 1,559, forward strand.
CGGGCCCGATCGGGTTCGTCGGACTCGTGGTGCCGCACGTGGCGCGTCACTTCGTGGGCCCCGACCAGCGGTGGCTCCTGCCGTACTCGATGCTGCTCGCGCCGATCCTCGTCGTCGGCGCCGACACACTCGGCCGGGTGATCGGCGCCCCCGGCGAGGTACAGGTGGGCATCGTCACCGCGTTCCTCGGCGCTCCGCTGTTCCTCGCGCTGTGCCGCCGACGGAAGCCGGCCATGCTGTGAACGCCGTACGCGAGTCCGGGACCCCGGCGACCGGACCGACCGGACGTGACGGGCGGGCCGAGCCGTCGAAGCCCCGCGTGATCAGCGGAAGCGTCGTCCGCACCCGCGGCGGACGCGTCTCCCTGCGCGTCCAGGGCCGTACGCTGGCCGTGACGGCGGTCCTCCTGGCCGCGCTCGTGGTGATCATGGGGGTCTCCCTGACCACCGGCGACTTCGAACTGTCGGTCGGCGAAGTGCTCCGGGCGCTCGCGGGCAGCGGATCGGGCGGCGCGGACTTCATCGTCAACACCCTGCGCATGCCCCGGCTGGTGACCGCGCTGTGCGTCGGGGCGGCCCTGGCCGTCAGCGGCGCGCTCCTGCAGAGCCTGACCCGTAACGCCCTCGGCAGCCCGGACATCATCGGCTTCACCAACGGCTCGGCGACCGGGGCGCTGGTCGTCATCGTCGTGTTCCACGGCAGCATGACCCAGATCGCCGTCGGGGCGCTGATCGGAGGGCTGGCCACCGCCGCCGTCGTCTACCTGCTGGTGTTCGGCGGCGGGTTGCAGGGCTTCCGGCTCGTCGTCATGGGCATCGGGGTGAGCGCCCTGCTGCTCGCCGTCAACTCGTACCTGATCACCCGGGCAAGCTGGCAGGAGGCGCTGGAGGCGCAGGCGTGGCTGATCGGCAGCCTGGGCAACCGCGGCTGGGACCACGCGATCGCGATCGGCGTGGCCGTCGCCGTCCTGCTGCCCCTCGCCTTCGGCCTCGCCGGCCGGCTCTCCATGGTGGAGATGGGCGACGACACGGCGACGGCCCTCGGCGTCGACGTGACACGCAGCCGGGTCGCCCTGCTGTTCGTCAGCGTCGCGCTCGCGGCGTTCGCCACCGCGGTGACCGGGCCGATCTGGTTCATCGCGCTGGCGGCCCCTCAAGTGGCGAGGAAACTGATCCGGTCGCCCGGCCCCGGACTCATCCCGGCCGCCCTGATGGGCGCCGTGATGCTGGCCGGGAGCGACCTCGCGGTGCAGCGCGTCTTCTCACCCGCCCTCCTGCCCGTGGGCACGGCGACCGGCACCATCGGCGGGCTGTATCTCATCTGGCTGCTGGTCACGGAGTCACGAAAGAGCCGCGTATGACAGCGACGACCGCCCCGACGGCCCGGCTCCGGGCCGAGGACCTCACCCTCTCCTACGACCAGCGGACCGTGGCCACCTCGCTCGGGGTCGTCATACCCGACCACTCGTTCACCGTGATCATCGGGCCGAACGCCTGCGGCAAGTCCACCCTGCTCAAGGCGCTGGCCAGGATGCTGCGGCCGACAGCCGGACAGGTGTACCTCGACGGCGCCGCCATCTCGTCGTACCGCTCCCGCGAAGTCGCCCGCAGGCTCGGCCTGTTGCCGCAGTCGTCGACAGCGCCTGCCGGCATCACCGTGGGGGACCTGGTGGCCCGGGGCCGCTACCCGCACCAGCGGCTGCTGAAGCAGTGGACGGCAGACGACGAGGACGCCGTGATCGCCGCGATGCGGCAGACCGGCGTGCTGGAACTCGCCGACCGTCCCGTCGACGACCTCTCCGGCGGACAGCGGCAGCGCGTCTGGCTCGCCATGGTGCTGGCCCAGCAGACGTCCGTCCTCCTGCTCGACGAACCGACCACCTATCTCGACATCGCCCACCAGGTGGAGGTCCTCGACCTCTGCGCCGATCTGCACGAACGCAAGGGCCACACGATCGTCGCGGTCCTGCACGACCTCAACCAGGCGTGCCGCTACGCCAGTCACCTGGTGGTCATGAGGGCCGGCGGGGTCATCGCCGCGGAGGGCGACCCGGCGGCGATCATGACCGCGGAGCTGGTCGAGGACGTGTTCGGCCTGCCCTGCCGGATCATCGACGACCCCGAGACCGGCACTCCGCTCATGGTGCCCACGGCCCGCAAGCGCCGTGCCATGGCCCGGACATCCTAGGGACGGACCGCCCATGCTCTGCACAAGGCTGACGAACGCGAACATCGTCACCATGGACCCGCGGCATCCCGTCGCCCGTGAACTGGGCATCTGGCGCGGCCGGATCGTCGGCCTGGACGACGCGGTGTCCTCGCTGCCCGCACGCGAGGTGATCGACCTCCAGGGCGCCACCGTGCTCCCCGGATTCATCGACGCCCATGTCCACCTCGCCTGGGCGGGGTTGAAGGCGAGCACACCCAGCGTCGCCCCGTGCGAGCGGGTCGACGACGTGCTCGCGGTCGTGGCGGACGCCGTCGCACGCCAGGGATCCGGCGGCTGGGTCGACATCGGCGGCTACGACCAGCGCGCCCTGGGGCGCCATCTGACCGCCGCCGAACTGGACAAGGTCAGCGACGGCCACAAGCTGTTCATCATGCACGACTCAGGACACGGCTGCGTGGTCAACAGCGCCGTCCTGGAACTGCTTCCGGCCGATGTCCCGCACCAGGACGGGTTTCTCGCGGAGAGCGCCATGACCGCGGCGCGCCGGCTGCGGCTGCCGTACGCGCAGGAGGAACTCGCCGACGCGATCGAACGCGCCGCCCGCACCTGCCTGGACGAAGGCGTCACGGCCTGCGCGGAGGCCGGCATCGGCGGCGGCCTCCTCGGCCACAGTCCCGTCGAGCTCGGCGCCTATCAACTCCTGCGGGACCAGGGCCGACTGCCCCTGCGGGTCCAGCTCATGGTGGCCGCGGACACGCTGCGCCCCGTCGGCTCCCACCGCTCCGACGGCATACCCCGCGCCCTCGACCTCGGCCTGCGGACCGGGTTCGGCGACGACTGGCTGTCCGTGGGCGCCCTCAAGGTTTACACCGACGGCGGCATGATGGCCCGGACCGCCGCGCTCACCGCCCCGTACCACGGCATGGAACACACCGGAGAGTTCCAGGACGACCCGGAGCGCATCGCGGACACCATCGTGGACGGTCATCTCGCCGGGTGGCAGCTGGCCGTCCACGCGATCGGCGACCGCGCCGCCGACCTGGCGCTCGACGCCCTGGAACGGGCACAGCGACTCCGTCCTCGCCCCGGCGCCCGCCACCGCATCGAACACGCGGGCCTGATCCGGCCCGACCAGCTTCCCCGGCTCGCACGGCTCGGCGCGAGCGCCGTCGTCCAGCCCAACTTCCTTCGCTACTTCGGTGACGACTACGCGTCCGTCATGGGCGAGGCGAGGGCCCCGTGGCTCTACCGAGGCAGGGCGTTCCTCGACCACGGCATCAACCTGGTGGGCAGCTCCGACCGTCCGGTCACCGACGGATCACCGCTGCGGGCCGTCCAGTTCATGGTCGAGCGCGCCTCCGGGTCCGGCCGGCTGATCGGCCCGGACGAGGGCATCACCGTCGAAGAGGCGCTGCGTTCCTACACCGTCGACGCCGCCTACGCCTGCCACTGGGAGGACAGCGCGGGCACCCTCGCCCCGGGCAGACGCGCCGACCTGGTCGTTCTGGGGGACGATCCGCGCCGCGTCAGCCCCTCGCGCATCGGCGACATCGAGGTCGTGGCGACGTTCGTCGACGGCCGCGAGCGGCGCCCGGCAGCGTCCGGAGCATGACGGTGCAGGGTGTGCTCACGCGTGACCCGGCCCGCGGCGCACCGCCGAGCGGTGTCCCGGTCCTCCTCGGCACGGGCAGGGACCGGCTGCCCCGGGGCTGGGACGCCGGTCCGGGACCACGCCTGTGGTGTGTGCGGGCGAGCGAGTACGCCGCACGGGCCGCCGCGGACGAGTGGCTGCTCGACGCCGAGGAGCGGGCCCGGGCCCGGGCGTTCGTGCGGGATCGCGACCGCGACCGGTACCGCGTCGCGCACGTGGTGCTGAGGCGCCTGCTCGGCGCGTACCTGGACGAGGACCCGGCAGCCGTCGGCCTCGTCCGTGAGCCGTGCCCCGGCTGCGGCGAGCCGCACGGCCGCCCGGCCGCGGCGGACGCGCCCTTCCACTTCTCCCTCGCGCACTCCGGCGACCTCGCCCTCCTCGCCTTCGCGGACACCCCCGTCGGCGTCGACGTGGAGGCCGACCCGTCCCCGGAGGCGGCGGCCGAGATCGGCGCCATGCTGCACCCGCGTGAGCGCGCGGAGCTGGCCGCCGTACCGCAGGGGGCCCGTCCCGCCTCGGTCGGCCGCTGCTGGACCCGGAAGGAGGCGTACCTCAAAGGCGTCGGCATCGGCCTCGCCGAGGACCCCGCGGTCACCTATGTGGGAGCCGGCCCCGCCCCGGCGGCCCTGCCCGGCTGGTCGCTCACCGACGTCCCGGTCCCACCGGGCCACACGGCCGCCTGCGCCGTACGCCTGCCGGGGTGAGAGCCCCGGCGCCGTCGCTCACCGAAGCCGGCCGTCACGCGTTCGACGCTTGACGACGGCCCCGGCACGGGGCTGCACTGGATTCATCGACGCTGCGTCGACTCCACCCGAGGGAGAGCAGCGATGACCACCTTGGAAACGTTCAACCTTCTGCAGCCGTACAAGATCGCCGAGGAGACGTTCGTCATCCCGTGGGCCCTCGACGCCCCGCCGGTCGGCCACTTCCCGATGAACTCGATGGTGATCCGCGGAGCCGAACCGGTCCTTGTGGACACCGGGGCGCCCGCGGTGCGCTCCCAGTGGCTGGAGGCAGCCTGGTCGGTCGTGGATCCCCTGGACGTACGGTGGATCTTCCTCACCCACGACGACCGCGACCACGCCGGCAACCTTCTGGCGGCCCTCGCCCAATGCCCGAACGCGACCCTGCTGACGACATGGTTCTCCATCGGCCGCATGGCCGAGGAGTGGGAGACCCCCGTCAACCGGTGCCGCTTCATGACCGACGGCGACACCATCGACGCGGGCGACCGCACCCTGGTCGCCAAACGACCGCCCCTGTACGACAATCCCACGACCCGCGCCCTCTTCGACTCGAAGACCGACGTCCTGTGGGCCGTCGACACCTTCGCCACCAACGTGCCGGCCCCCGTGCCCGAGACAGCGGCGCTGTCCCCGGACGAATTCCGCGACGGCCAGCTCTTCGGCGGCCGGCTGGTCTCCCCGTGGGTCGCCCTGGCGGACACCCGGAAGTTCGGGTCGGTCGTCACCGACTTCCAGCACCTGGACGCCGAGGTCATCGCAGGCTGCCACACCCCGGTCCTCCGCGGCCCGCAGATCCCCGAGGCCTACGACCTCCTCCGCCGGCTTCCCGAGATGCCACCGTGGACGGAGTTCACCCAGGCCGACCTGGACCAGTGGATGGACGCGGCCGAGAGCTCGGTCCCGCCGGAGCAGCCGCGGCCGTCGGGGACGTGAGGGACGACGCCCGCGTTGCTATCCGCTGAACTCCGGCGTGACAATGCCGCGGGGCGGTCCCCATCGCGGATCCCCTTGTCCCCTGCACCGGCCGCCGACCGGCCCGAACGTCCTTGGCCGGAAGGTGAGTTCGAGAACCTGTCGGCTCCCGATGTCACCTCCCGGTGCCCGACACCTCGATCTCCGCCCACACCTGCTTGCCGCCGCTCAGCGGCAGCGAGCCCCAGGACGCCGTCGTCGCCTCGACGATGAGCAGACCTCGGCCGCCCGTCGCCTCCCAGTCGAGGTCCGCCGGGATCACCGGGGAGCGGGGCGAGGTGTCGTTCACGGCGATCCGCAGCCGGTCCGACGACAGCGTCAGGTCCAGTCCCACTTCGCCCTGGGTGTGGGCGATGGCGTTGGTGACGAGCTCGGACACCACCAGCAGCGCGATGTCCACCTCGTCCGCCACCCCCCAGGAACGCAGTGTGCGCGCGGCGAAACGCCGGGCGTGGAGCACGGCGTTCGTGAGGCGCCACACCGTCCAGTGGGTCCGAAGCGGACGCACCCGGGACCCGTCGTAGCGCATCAGCAGCACCGCGACGTCGTCGTCGCGCCCGTCGGCGGTGCCGAGGAGTTCGTCGGCCACCCGCCCGATGTCCGACGGGTCCGCGGCGCCGAGGGCCTCGCCCACGCGGCGCATGCCGTCCTCCAGGGGAAGCTGCGACGACTCCACCAGGCCGTCGGTGACCAGCGTGAGCAGGGTGCCGGGGGCCAGCCCCGCCTCTGTCATGGTGAACTCGGCGTCCGCGAGGACACCCAGCGGCGGCCCGCCCTCCACCACCAGCTCCTCCGTCCTGCCGTCCGGATGGCGCAGCAAGGGCGGCAGGTGCCCGGCCCGGACGAAGATGGCGATGCCCTCCTCCATGTCCAGATCGACGTACAGGCAGGTGGCGAAGAGGTCCGTCTCCATACCGACGAGCAGCCGGTTGGCGCGTGAGACGACCACGTCCGGGGGATGGCCCTCCACCGCGTAGGCGCGGACCGCCGTACGCATCTGGCCCATGATGGTGGCGGCTGCGGCGCTGTGCCCCTGCACGTCGCCGATGACGAGTGCCACGTGCCCGTCGGAAAGCGGGATCACGTCGTACCAGTCGCCGCCGACCTCCAGCCCCACGGTCGCGGGCAGATAGCGGGCGACCGCGACGCCGCCGGGCAGCACCGGAAGCTTGCGGGGCAGCAGGCTGCGCTGGAGCATCCTCGCCAGCTCGTGCCCCGCGTCCAGGGCGTGGGCACGCCTGAGGGCGTTGCCGACCAGTCCGGCGACCGCCGTCAGCAGCGACCGCTCCTCAGGGGCGAACTCGTGCTCGGTGTCCCAGCCCACCAGGCACACGCCGATGAGGCGTCCGTCGGCCGGAAGCGGGACGACCGCCAGCCCGCCGGGGCCGATGCCGATGAGACCCTGTTCCAGGTCAGCGCCGGGCGGCCACAGGCTCATATGGCCGTCCCGCAGCGCGTTCTGCAGCGTGGGCAGCGAGTGGCACGACGCGTCCGGCCACTCGGACCGCCACTCCGTCTGCCACACGCCCGGCCACGCGTCGGGCTCCGGCGGGTCGAGGATGGTGACCAGCAGCCGGTCGGCGTCCAGCTCCGCGACGGCGATCCGGCTCGCGTCCAAGGGCTGACGCAGAGCGTCGACGACCATGCGGCTGACGTCGCGCACGGTGCTCGCCCCCGCCAGCCGGGCGGACAGCCCCTGCACGATGGCGACCTCGTCGTCGGTGGGGCGCAGATAGACGGCGTCCGCGACGACGCCGAGCACCCGTTCGGGCATGCCGTCGGCGCCGAACCGCAGCCGGCAGCGCAGACCCAGCCAGCGCAGCTCACCGCCCGGCCTGCGGATACGGAACGCCAGCTGCTCCCCGGAGGACGACAGCCTGCCCGGCTCGACCACCGCCATCAGCGCCGGAATGTCGTCGGGGACGGCGCAGGACAACAGTGTCTCCACCCGCGAGTCGAAGTCCTCCGGGGCGATCCCGAGGAGCTCCAGCACGCGCTCGTCCGCCTCCATGTGCCCGGTCTCCAGCGTCAGGGTGAACGCGCCGCCGTGGAGCGGTACCAGCGTGGGCCCCGGGTGCGTCCTGGGCCCCGAGCGCCCGACGACACGGGCCGGCACGGACTCGAGCCCGGCGGCCACCTGATCGGCGTAGAGCTCCAGCAGGCTGCGGCGGTCCGCGTCGAACCCGTCTCCCGTCTCGCCCGCGACCAGCAGACAGCCCAGTTTGGCGGCCCCGTGTCCCAGCGGCAGGGCGCCCAGCGAGAACTTGGGGGGCAGCGTCCCGGGGCCCACGGGGGTCACTCCACGGGGGTCGCCGGAGGCGTACGCGGCCAGCTCCGCGGGGCTCAGCCACAGGGGCCGGGCGGCGCGGTAGGCGTCCGTGGCGGGGGAGCGGCTGCCGAGGCCGATGACGGCCGGCATCGCGTACGTCGCGCCGCGGTCACCGACGACCTCGGCCAGCCGCAGCTCGTCGCCACCCTCGGTGAGGACGTAGACAGCGGCCAGCTCGGCCCCGCAGAACGCAAAACTCGCCCGTGACAACGCGCACCGCCTCCGTACGCGGTCATGTACCGCGCTGTTCCCCATGCTGCCGTTGTTCGCGGGGTCGGAGCTAGTCAGAGGACGAAGATGATGCGCCGGGCGGGCCTCCCCGGCCCCGTGGCGCCCGGGTGACGCGGGGGACGGAGGCCGGGGAACGCCGAGGAGGGGACTGCCGCCGGACAGCCCCCTCCTCGGCGTGAGCACCCGGCGGACCGCCGCTAGAGCGCGACGTCCCCGCACAGGTGAACCTCGAGGCCGAGCTCGGCGAAGAGCGCGGCCTTGGCACGCAGCGCCTTGTCCGCGGTCTCCGCGTCCGGCGCGTATGCCACGTTCAGGTGGTTTGCGCGGTGGCGGGCCATGAACTGGTCGCGGCTGACGCCGTGCAGTACGGCGTGCATGATCGGCCACTGCCGGTTGGTCGCCTCGAGCCTGCGCTGTGTCTCCTCCTCCGGCAGTTCCACCGCGCTCGCACGGCCCATGTCGACGTGGAGCTTCCCGTCCATCAGGAAGACCCGCGACCAGACGATCTCACCCGGCTTGGAGACGCCGCTGAGCGTGCCGCCGCCGAGCGGGAAGAACATGGGCGGCTGGCGCATGCTCCACGACTTGTCGTATCCGCCGTTGTGGGACGCGGGCACGGACCCCGAGATCTCGAAGACCCACACGAAGCGGCCCTCGTACTCCTCGCCCCACCGGATGTCGTGCAGCGTGGTGGCCGGGTCGAGTCCCATCGCCGTCCAGATCCGGTTGGTGACCAGGGAGTCGACGGCCACGCCCTCGTCGACCTCGTTGAAGTGCGGCAGCGGCGCCCCCGCGTACAGCTCGCGCGCGCCGTCGCGGCTCAGCACCGGCGGCCGCTGGACGTTGTTGAGCAGGCCCTCCGCGAGGTCGCTCGCCGGGACCATGTCCTTGAGACCCTGCTGGTACTGGATGCCGACGGCGTCGAGACCGAAGTCGTCGGAGATGCGCAGCGCGGCTATGTACATCTTGAACTGGCTGAGCAGCTGGGCGTCGGTCAGCTCCGTCGCCTCGTCCGTGCCGGTGTGGAAGGTCATCCCCGCCTTGTCGAGCCAGACCCGCACGGCCTGGGCCTCCTCGTCGGAGACCTTGCGCATCTCGGCCACCAGGGCGCTCTGGGACAGACGCTCCTTGTAGATGCCGAGGGGGTTGAGCAGCTCGTCGTCGATGATGGCGTTGTACATGCCCATGCAGCCCTCGTCGAAGACGCCGATGATCGCCTTCTCCTCGCGCAGCTGCCGGGCCAGCGCCACACCGAGCTCCGTCTCCGGGTCCTCGGGGAGGGCCGGCAGGTCGCGGACGTGGCCGGTGTCATGGACGAGGGTGCCGGTCTCCAGCCAGGTGCGCAGCCCCTGCCGCGCCCACTCGTCGGTGAAGTCGACGCTCCACAGGACCGAGTAGGCGATGTCCGCCTTGGTGAGGCTGCCCGCGAGGTTCAGCAGACCGACCAGGCCCGGGTACTCGCCGTTCCAGTTGGCGACGATCAGGATCGGCCCGCGGTGGCTGCGCAGGCCGGCGATCACGTGGTGGCTGTACTGCCAGACGCCCTCGACGACGATCAGCGGGGCGTCCCTGGGGATGTTCTTGAAGACCTCGATGCCGGCGCGCTGGCTGTCGATGAAGCCGTGGCCCTTCTCCGGGTCGACCTCGTGCCCGCGCCGGACCTGCCGGCCGAGATCGGCGAGCGCCGCGGCCAGGTCGCTCTCGAGCTTCTGCTGGGCGGGCCAGCAGGTGGTGTTGGCGCTGGGGCGCAGGTCGCCGCTGGCCACGGTGTAGACGGTGCCGGGCTCCGCGGCGGGTGCCCGGTGCGGCTCGGGGAGGGTGTAGGAGGTCATGCGCTCTCGGTCTCCGTAGTGTGTTGCGGGGAGGTACGGGTCGGGCCGGGTGGGTTTCCCGGGTTCAGCGGTCCTGAAGTGCGGCGAGTGAGTGGACGACAGCAGCGGTGTCCGGGTAGAGCCGGCGGTAGAGCGCGTACAGCTCGTCGTACCGTGCGGCGTTCTCCGCCCTGGGCGTCACGGTCCGCCGGACGGGATTCCAGTCGTCGACGGACGCGTCGGTGACCAGCTGCGCGGCGAGCAGCGCGCCGCCGTAGCTCGCTCCGATGGAGGTGGACCGCAGCTCCTGCGGTCTGCCCGTGATGTCGGAGACGATCTGGGTCCACAGGGCGCCCTGGGTGCCGCCGCCGACGGCCACCACCCTGCGGATGTCGCCGCCGGCGGCCTCGAGGACCTCGATGTTGTGGCGGACGCCGAAGCCGGTGGCCTCGAGCGCGGCACGGTAGAGGTCGCCGCGGGTGTGGGACAGGGTGAGCCCCGCGATGACGCCACGGGCCTCGGGGTCCATGACGGGGGTCCGTTCGCCGGAGAAGTACGGCAGCATCAGCAGACCGTTGGCGCCGGGGCCCGCCGCCTCCGCGAGGCTCAGCAGCTCGGGATGGTCCGCGGCGCCGACCAGGTCGCGCAGCCAGTTCGTCACGGCGCCGGAGGTGGCCATGCCGCCGGCCAGGTTGCGGGTGCCGGGAAGCGCTCCCACGGTGCCCCACAGGGACGGGCTGGTCAGCGGCTTGGGCACCGTGTGGATCAGGAACATCGTCGTGCCGTACATCAGCATCAGATCGCCGGTCCGCTGCGCGCCGACGCTCAGCGCCTCCGCCCAGGCGTCGATGGTGCCCGTGGTGACGGGGATGCCGGCGGGCAGGTTCGCCGCGCGTGCCGCCTCGGAGGTGAGCACGCCGGCCGACTCGCCGGACCAGGCGAGGGCGGGCAGCTCGATGCCGGGGGCCACGGCCTGTGCCCAGGGCGCGTACCACTCCTGGGCCGTCGTGTCGTACAGCGGTGTGCACTGGCTGGCCGAATGGTGGTCGAGGACATAGGCGCCGGTGAGCTTGCGCACCAGCCAGGAGCTCGGCATGTACAGGCGGCGTGCCCGCGCGTACAGCTCGGGCTCCTCCTCGGCCACCCACGCGATCTTGGGGCCGGCCGCCTGCGTGGTGAGGGCGGAGCCGCAGCGGGCGAGGATCTCCGCGGCGCCCAGTTGCTCGTCGAGGCGTTCGATCTGTCGGACCGCGCGGGTGTCGACCCCGTAGAGGACGGCCGGGCGCAGGGGCTCGTCGTTCTCGTCGGTGAGCAGGACGCACGGGCCCATGCCGCTGACGCCCACGGCGATCACGGCGGCGTCGGCCGGGGCGGTCAGCTCCCGGGTCAGCTCGGTGAACTCACGCCACCACACGGCGGCGTCCATCTCGAACCGCCCGGGACCCGGGCGTGCGGGGGTGTGCTCCCTGACGGCGGAGTGCAGCAGCGTGCCGTCGAGTCCGACGAGGACCCCTTTGCTGCTGGACGTGCCGATGTCCACACCGATGACTGCGTTGCGAAGCATGGCGTGCACGCTGGCAGAAATCGATTTCAGCGTCAAGCCTTGCGTATCGGATGCCTGCACAATGGAAGAATCTTGCCCTGGGTGCCTTGACACGGTGCGGGGCTGTACCTACGTTGCCGTGAAATGGATTTCAGGCGTCGCAGCGACGTACTCGGTCCTTTCCCGCGTCCCCCGCCGGCAGTGCGGCACGCGGTGCACATCCAAGAACCTCACCCCCGCGAGAGCAGACAGAACCATGACGACCTTTGGACTCGACGGCCTCTCCCGTAAGGCACGTGCCGTCAGCCGCTCCATCAGCGCCGAGAACTTCACCGGCGCCAAGTCGGGCGGCGGCAGGGCCACCGAGGGGACGGGGGCGGTCGCGGCCTCCCGGCTCGGACCGGGCTGGAAGATCTCGCCCAGCATCGACATCGCGGCCGGCGGGACCGCGACCCTCGCCGACATCGAGGGCCCCGGCACCATCCGCCACCTGTGGTGCACCACCGCCCCGCACGCCGCGTGGCGCAGCACCCTGCTGCGCATCCACTGGGAGGGCGAGGAGACCCCGGCGGTCGAGGTGCCGCTCGGCGACTTCTTCTGCAACGGGTGGAACACGTTCAGCCAGGTGTCCTCGGTCCCGGTCGCGGCCAACCCCAACGGCGGGTTCAACGCCTACTGGCCGATGCCGTTCCGCCGCGCGGCCCGCATCACCCTGGAGAACCTCTCCGCGGAGACGGTGACGCTCTACTACCAGGTCGACTACGAGCTCGGCGAGGTCCCCGAGGACTCCACGTACTTCCACGCGCAGTGGCGCCGCAGCCACCCCGTTCCCTTCGGCGAGGAACACACCCTCCTCGAGGGCGTCACCGGCGCGGGCAGCTACGTCGGCACCTACCTGGCCTGGGGCGTCAACAGCCCCGGCTGGTGGGGCGAGGGTGAGCTGAAGTTCTTCATGGACGGTGACGAGGAGTTCCCCACGATCTGCGGCACCGGGACCGAGGACTACTTCGGCGGCGCCTGGAACTTCGACGTCCCCGGCCAGGGCTACACCGCCTACACCACGCCCTACCTCGGCCTGAACCAGATCCTGCGCCCCGACGGCCTCTACAGCAGCCAGCAGCGGTTCGGAATGTACCGTTGGCACATTCTCGACCCCGTCCACTTCTCGGAGGACCTGCGGATCACGGTGCAGAGCCTGGGCATCGGCCCCGGTCAGGGCAACGGCCTGCCGCACCGCTACCGCCACACGAGCGACGACATCGCGAGCACCGCCCTGTTCTACCTGGACGCGCCGAGCAGCGCCTCGCTGCCGCGAACCCCTGACCTGCTCACCCTCGAGGTCGACTGACGACCGCGGTGAGCGCCGGGGCCGACAGCCGCGCCCCCGACCCCCCGTACGACCCGCACCAGGAACACAACCCCCCCACGCTCCCACCTCTCCCTCTCACCTCCGACAGGAGCGCGCGCATGCTCCAGCACGGCAACGACGCCGGGCATCCGGCCCCGACACGCCGCCGTTTCCTCACCGCGCTGGCCGGCGCGGGCGTCGCCACCGCGGCGTCCGGCCTGCTCAGCGGCTGCGGCACGGCCCAGGCGAAGGACGGCCCTCTGCAGTTCTGGAACTTCTACGGACCGCAACGGTCGCCCGACCCGGCCGTCAACGCCCAGTCCAAATGGTTCGTCGACATGGTCGACCGGTGGAACGCCACCCACAAGACCAAGATCGAGCTGGTGTACCTCCCGCAGCCGACCTACCTCAACGGTTTCAAGCTGCCCTCCGCCTTCGCCACCGGCCAGGGCCCGGACATCTTCCTGCTCAGCCCCGGGGACTTCCTGCGGTACTACAACGGTGGCGTCCTCGCGGACCTCACCCCGCACATGGACAAGGAAGCCGTCGCCGACTTCGGTACCGCGCTCGACAGCCGTACCGTCGACGGCAAGGTCTACGCCCTCCCCATGGAGGTCGAACCGCTGTCGATGTTCTACGCCGTCGACGCCTGGGAGAAGGCCGGACTGTCCGAGGCCGACATCCCCACCACCTGGGACCAGATGCTCGACATCGGGGACAAGCTGCGCACGAAGACCCGCGCCGGCCTCGTCTTCGAGACCAACCCCGGCTACTACCAGAACTTCACCTGGTACCCGTGGATGTGGCAGGGCGGCGGCGACGTCCTCGACAAGCAGGGCAACGTCGCCTTCGACTCCCCGGCCACCCGCCAGGCCCTTCAGTTCTGGCAGGACTCGGTACGCCACGGCATCACGCCGCGGACCCTGCCCGCCGCCGGAGACGTCATCAGCGCCTTCAAGGCGGGGAACGTCGCGATGTGGCAGCAGGGCATCTGGCAGGTCTCCAGCTTCAAGGCGTACGCCCCCGACTACCGGTACGGGGTCTTCAAGCTCCCCGCACCCGAGGGCGGCGAGTACACCACCGCACTCGGCGGCTGGTCCTTCTGCGCCAACGCGCAGGGCCGCAACCCGGACGCAGCGGCCGAGTTCTGCGCCTGGGCGCTCGGAACCATGAGCGACGACTCCATCGACCGGATGGTCGACTGGTGCACCCGCGCCAAGTCGGACGTGGCGCCCCGCGCCACCGCCCTCGAACGCGGCGCCGCCAAGGGCGGCTACGACTCGGAGGCGATGAAGAAGTTCAAGGACGAGGTGTTCCCGGGCGGCCGCGCCGAACCGCGCTACCCACCGGTCGTCTACAAGGCGATCTCCGACGCCATCCAGGGCACCATGCTCGCCGGCCGCAGCGTGGCGAGTGAGACAGAAAGAGCCGCCGAATCGATCGCGGCCTACGCCAAGAGCTACCAGGGGGCGAGCCTGATATGAGCAGTGTCGCCGCACAGGACCACCGGCCCGCCGCCGCGCCCGCGGCCCCGGCGCCCGCACCGCCCCGGCGCGGACTCGGCCGCAAGCAGCGCGAGTGGATCGCCGCCGGCCTCTTCCTCGCGCCGGACGCCATCGGCCTGACGCTCTTCGTCGGCATCCCGATGGTGCTCTCCATCTTCCTGAGCTTCTTCCAGGTCAGCGGCTTCGGCAGCTACGAGTGGATCGGGCTCGGCAACTACGAGCGCATGATCGACGACCCGCTGTTCTGGGACTCGATGAAGGTCACCGGCCTCTACGTCGTGATCCTCGTCCCCGTCCTGTTCTGCGTGAGCCTCGGCCTCGGGCTGCTCGTCAAGCAGAAGCTCCCCGGCATGGGTGCCTACCGCACCGCGCTCTTCCTGCCGTACGTCGTCAGCCTGGTCGTCGTCGGCGTGCTCTGGAAGTTCCTCCTCGACGAGCAGGTCGGCGCCGTCAACCGGGCCATGCGGGCCATCGGCCTCGAGGGCGAGTCGTGGCTGGGAGATCCCACCCTCGCACTGGGCTGCGTCATCGCCGTCATGGTGTGGGTGATGATGGGCTACTACATGATCATCTTCCTTGCGGGGCTCCAGGAGATCCCCAAGGAGTACTACGAGGCCGCGAAGATCGACGGCGCCGGGCCGTGGACCACGTTCCGCACCATCACCTGGCCGCTGCTGCGCCCCACCAGCTTCTTCGTCCTGCTGATGTCGACGGTCGCCGCCATCACCGGCGGACTCGACCTGATCTTCGTCCTCACCAACGGCGGCCCCGCCAACGGCACCTCGCTGGCGATCTTCTACATCTACCAGCAGGCGTTCGGATTCGGGGAGTACGGCTATGCGTCGGCCATGGGCTCGTTCCTGGTGCTGATCATGGTCGTCTGCTCCGCGGTGATCTTCAAGCTCACGAGAGGCGGGAGGTTCGACGATGGCGAGTGAAGTGAACGTGGTGGGCGGCCGGCGGCTGCTGTCCGGACGCGTCGGCCTGACCGCGCTGGCCGCCGTCGCGGCGGTCATCAGCGTCCTGCCGGTGCTGTGGATGGTCTCCGCGGCCTTCAAGACCCGCTCGACGGTGACCGACGGCAACCTGATCCCGACGGAGTTCACGATCCAGAACTTCGTCTACGTCTTCACCGAGGTCCCGTTCGTCCGCTACCTCTGGAACAGCTTCTTCATCTCGGCCGTCATCACGATCGCCGCGCTGCTGTTCCACTCGATGGCCGCGTACGCACTGGCACGGCTGCGGTTCCCCGGCCGCGAGAAGATCTTCATGGCGATCTTCTCGACCCTCCTGGTCACCGCGCCCGTGGTGCTCATCCCGCTGTTCATCGTCGCCCGTGAACTGGGCCTGCTGGACAGCTACGCGGGACTGATCGTCCCGGCCATCTTCAACGCCTTCGGCATCTTCCTGCTCCGCCAGTTCTATCTGGGGCTGCCCAAGGAACTCGAGGAGGCCGCGGTAATCGACGGCTGCGGGCACTGGCGCGTCTACTGGAACATCGTGCTGCCGATGTCCCGGCCGATCCTCTCCGCGCTGGCGGTGTTCTTCTTCCTCGCCAACTGGAACGCCTTCGTCTGGCCGCAGGTCGCCACCAGCGACCAGAGCCTCACGGTGGTCCAGCTCGGGATCGCCTCGTTCCAGACGCAGTACCTCTCCAACTGGAACTACATCCTGGCGGCGGCGACGGTCGCGGCCCTCCCGATGCTGGCGCTGTTCTTCACCTTCCAGCGGCAGATCGTCGAGTCGATCAAGACGTCCGGCATGAAGTAGCCACACCTGTCACGCCACGTGCCCCGGCCCCCGGCCGGGGCACGTG
>NZ_JBSGZJ010000114.1:0-17540 GCF_053610925.1 Streptomyces sp. NPDC054847
CACGGTGCGGACCTTCACCGCCACGGCGACCTACAAGGGCGGCGACGGAGCCGGAACGGCGACGGCGACCCGCTCCCAGCGCAGCGGCACACCGCTGGCGGACCTCGCGGACGCCTACAACAACGTCGGCGTCACCGACGAGAGCAACACCACGCCCGGCAACTACGACGGCGGCGGCAACAGCTTCTCCGCCCAGAAACTCGCCGACGTCGGCCTGACCCCGGGCGCCACGGTACGGGCGCTGGGCGCCGAACTGACCTGGCCGGAGGCGCCCGCGGGAACCAAGGGCAACGTCTCCAGCGCCGGCCAGGCCGTCACCCTGAGCGGCCGGGGCAGCAAGCTCGTCTTCCTCGGCTCCGGGGTCGGCAGCGGCGCGACCGGAACGGCCACCGTCTACTACAAGGACGGCAGCACCGGCACCGGCTCGTTCGGCTTCCCCAACTGGTCGTTCGACCCGGCGAACGCCCACGGCGCGACGCTGGTCGCGTCCTCCGACGGCCGCAACCGGCAGAGCGGATACGGGAACGCGGGGATCGCCTACCGCATCTTCGCCCACTCGATCCCGCTCGACGCGGCCAAGGACGTCGACTTCGTGGTCCTGCCCGGCAACGGGAACATCCACGTGTTCGACATGGCCGTCGCTCCCTGAGAAACCCGGCCGTGACCCCCGGGCCCGCCGCGGAGCACGCGGGCCCGGGGACCGCGTGCTCAGACGGCGTGGACCTTGATGCCCGCCTCACTGAGCCGGGCCGCCATCTCGGGCGGCAGCGCCGAGTCCGTCACCAGCACGTCGACGCGATCCAGGCCGCAGATCCTGGCGAATGCACGCCGGCCCATCTTGGACGAGTCGGTCACCACCACGACCCGGCGCGCCCGCTCCGCGAACAGCCGGCTGATGCTCGCCTCGTCCTCCTGATGCGTCATCAGCCCCAGCCGGGGATCCACCCCGTCGACCCCGAGGACGGCCACGTCCAGGACGACCTCGTTCAGCACGCCCACGGTCAGCGGGCCGACGAGCTCGTAGGTCTGCGGACGGGCGACACCCCCGGTGACGACGATCTTGATCTGGGGGCGTACGGCGAGCTCGCCCGCGATGTTGAGGGCGTTGGTGACGACGGTCAGCGAGGGCGCGGTCATGTCGGAGAGCTCCCGCCGCCCGCCGCCGGCGGCCCGGAGCGCCAGGGCCCGCGCCACCTCGGTCGTGGTCGTGCCCCCGTTGAGGCCCACGACATCACCCTCGCCGATCAGCTCTGCGACGGCCGCGGCGATGCGCTGCTTCTCGGAGGCGTGCCGGGACTGCTTGTAGCGCAGGGGAAGCTCGTAGGAGACACCGTGCGCGACGGCGCCGCCCCGGGTGCGCACGAGCATCTGCTGCTCGGCGAGCTCGTCGAGGTCCCTTCTGATGGTGGCGGGCGACACCTCGAGCGTCGTCGCGGCCTCCTCGACCTCCAGCTTGCCCTCGGCGGCCAGCAACTCCAGCAACCTGCTCCACCGCTCGTGCTTGGACATGTGTCGGACTCCTCCGGGGCCTGGATCCTGCGCTCCCACACGCTAAGGGACGCGGAGCGGCCACTTGCCCGAGGGGAGCATGCTGCTGGATACTGCGCAAGTGTGTGCTTGTAGTTGCTCGGAAGTGCGTCTGATTGCGCAAAATCATGCAGGCGCCGCCGGGTCGGTGCAAGGGAGGCCGTACCGGGCCCCCGGCCCTACCCTCCCGCCACCCCTCACGAAGGAGTTCGTCCCTTGTCACCCCACGGTTCCTCCCGTACCTCGGCCGAGATCGCCTCGCAGCCCGACGTCTGGCGCCAGGCGGCCAGGTCGCTCCCGCGACATGCCGCCGCCCTGCCCCGCCGGGGCGAGCGCGTCGCGGTCATCGGCTGCGGAACCTCCTGGTTCATGGCCCAGTCCTACGCCGTGCTGCGTGAGAGCGGTGGCCACGGCGAGACGGACGCCTTCGCGGCCTCCGAGTTCCCGCACGGCCGCCGCTACGACCGCGTCCTCGCCATCACCAGGTCGGGCACCACGACCGAGGTGCTGGATCTGCTGCGGCGGGTGAAGGGCACCGTGCCCAGCGGGGCGATCACCGCCGACCCCACGACGCCCGTCATGCAGGCGGCCGACGCGGTCGCGGTCCTGGACTTCGCCGACGAGGAGTCCGTCGTCCAGACCAGGTTCGCCACCGCCAACCTGGCGTTGCTGCGCGCCCATCTGGAGGCGGAGGACGCGCTGCCCGAGGGCGTACGCCCCCTCGACCGGGCGATCGAGGACGCCGAGCGGGCCGTTCTCGAGCCCCTCGACCCCGAGGTGTGCGCCGCCGAGCAGTTCACCTTCCTCGGCACCGGCTGGACCTACGGCCTGGCGCTCGAGGCCGGGCTGAAGATGCGTGAGGCGGCCGGCGCCTGGACCGAGGCCTACCCGGCGATGGAGTACCGGCACGGGCCGATCAGCATCACCGGCCCCGGGCGCGTGGCATGGGCCTTCGGCCGGCTCCCGCACGGTCTCGCGGACGATGTCGCACGGGTCGGCGGCACGCTCGTCGCCGGCTCCTCGGACAGCGCCCGGGACCTGGACCCGCTCGCCGACCTCGTGCGCGCCCAGCGCCTCGCGGTCACGCTCGCCGAAGCGCGCGGCCACAACCCCGACCGGCCCCGCAACCTCACCCGGTCCGTCGTCCTCGAGAACAGCCATGCCTGAGCCGCGCGACCGCCGCTCCCGTACGACCGTCACCGTGGAGGAAGTCCATGCCGCTCACGCCCACTGAGGACATCGTCCGCTCCGCTGTCCAAGGCGGCGTGGGCGTCGGAGCGTTCAACGTCGTGCAGCTCGAACACGCGGAGGCCATCGTCGCCGGCGCGGAGGCCGCCGGCCGGCCCGTGATCCTCCAGATCAGCGAGAACACCGCCCGCTACCACGGGGCGCTGGAACCGATCGCGCTCGCGACCCTCGCCGTCGCCCGTGCGTCGCGCGCCCCCGTCGCCGTCCACCTCGACCACGCGGAATCGCGGGACCTCGTGCACCAGGCCGTCGAACTCGGGTTCACCTCCGTCATGTTCGACGCGTCGAAGCTGCCCTACGACGAGAACGTGGCCGCGACGGCGGAGATCACCGCCCACTGCCACGCCCGGAACGTCTGGGTGGAGGCGGAACTGGGCGAGGTCGGCGGCAAGGACGGCGCGCACGCGCCCGGCGTACGCACCGACCCCGCCGAGGCGCGCGCGTTCGTCGCCGCCACCGCCGTCGACGCCCTCGCGGTGGCCGTCGGCAGCTCGCACGCCATGCTCACGCGGGACGCGGTCCTCGACTTCGCGCTGATCACCCTGCTCCGGGACAGCGTGAGCGTCCCGCTGGTCCTGCACGGCTCCTCCGGCGTCGGGGACGAAGGACTCACCAAGGCCGTCGCGGCCGGCATGACGAAGGTCAACGTCTCCACCCACCTCAACAAGGCGTTCACCGACGCGGCCCGCGCCTACCTCGACGCCCACCCGGAGACGGCCGACCCCCGCAAGTACCTCGGCCCCGCCCGGGACGCCGTGGCCACGGCCGTGGCCGGGTTGCTGGCCGTCCTGCACGGGGAGCGCTCCGGCGGGCACACGGCGACGGGAGCGGCGGTCACGGCAGGGGCGTCCCGCCCGTCGCGTTGACGATCTCGGCCGTGATGTAACCGGCCTGCGGGGAGGCGAGGAACACGTAAGCGGGCGCCATCTCCGCAGGCTGGGCGGGCCGGCCGAACAGCGACTTCTTGCCGAACTCGGCGGTGTCCGGCATGGTCGCGGGGATGAGCGGCGTCCAGACCGGCCCCGGCGCCACCGCGTTGACGCGGATCCCGTCGGACGCCACCATCTGCGCCAGGCCCTGGGTGAAGGTGACGATCGCGCCCTTCGTCATCGCGTAGTCGAGCAGGTGCGGGCTCGGTTTGTAGGCCTGCACCGACGTGGAGTTGATGACGCAGCCGCCCCGGGGCATGTGGGGCAGGGACATCTTCGACACCCAGAACATGCCGTAGAGGTTGGTGCGCATGACACGGTCGAACTGTTCCGTCGTGATCGCGCCGATGCCTTCCGGCTGCGACATCTGGTAGGCGGCGTTGTTGACCAGGATGTCGATGTGCCCGAACTCGGCCACCGCTCGGTCGACGAGCCGCCGGCACTGCTCCTCCTCGCGGATGTCGCACGGCACCGGCACCGCCTTGCGACCCGCGTCCACGATCAGCCGCCGTGTCGCCTCCGCCTCCTCGGTTTCCTCCGGCAGATGGGTGAACAGCACATCGGCGCCCTCACGCGCGAAGGCGAGCGCCACCGCGCGGCCGATGCCCGAGTCGCCGCCCGTCAGCACGGCCTTCAGATCACGCAGCAGACCGCTGCCGCGATAGCTCTCCTCGCCGTGATCCGGCGGGGGGTCCATCGGACCCGTCCAGCCCGGGTGCTGCTGTTCCTGCTTCGGGAACTCCGGCTCCGGGTGCTTGGCCCCCGGATCCCTGGCCTCCTGGTTCTCCTCGGGCACGGCCGACTCCTCCCTTGCTGCGTATGTGTGCCTCGGCGGGCTACCCCGCCTACCCTCCGGTGCCGCGGGAATGCCCGCAAACGGGGCAAAGTGTCACTGTTCGGTCCGCCCGGCGTCCGTGTCCGCGGTGAGTCGCGCAGCGGTGCGCGCTCGGAAAGCGCAGGCGTTCGCCACGCCCGCTACGGGCAGGCCGGATCAGCTCGTCATGGCCTGGCCAGGGGCGGGCCGGTGCCGGCGGGGACCGTGCGCGGCGGAGGCGGCCCGGGCGAGGGCGGGGGACCGGCTGTCCT
The DNA here is from genome assembly GCF_053610925.1 of Streptomyces sp. NPDC054847. Classification (NCBI taxonomy): domain Bacteria; kingdom Bacillati; phylum Actinomycetota; class Actinomycetes; order Kitasatosporales; family Streptomycetaceae; genus Streptomyces; species Streptomyces sp. NPDC054847. The sequence goes on from NZ_JBSGZJ010000114.1 coordinate 4,791, forward strand.
GCGCCGTTCGCGGGCCCGGCCGCGCCGCGCGTGCCGGCCACCCGGACGGGGGGCGGGTTGCGGGGCGTGGGGCTGTGGGACCCGGGGCGGGAACAGCCGCTCCTCGTAGCGGTCCAGTGCGAGCACCAGCCCGAGGAGCAGAACGGGCAGCAGCAGCGCGACCACCATCGCGACGGCGCCCGCGGGACCCGCTGTCACGGCACCGGCTCCGTACCGGGGAGCGGACAACCGCCAGGCAGATCTCTCGCGCCCGCTCCCGGACGACGGGCCGCACACACGTCGCGGTCCAGGAAGTGAATGCGTTGCGTGGGCTGCTGCGGCAGCCGTGCGATGTCTGCCATGACAATGCGCCTGCCCCGCCCGGCACGGCCTACGCCGCCGCCACGCCGTCCGAGCGGCGCCGGCCGCGGTCCGGGCGTTCTCGTCTTTCATGGCCGGGGGGTGACGCATCGAGCTCCCGTGAGGGGGCACACGACAGATCTCGACCTCGGCGGAGAGTGGTGGGCATGCGCACGGTGGGCGTGGAGGAGGAGCTGCTCCTCGTGGATCCGGACTCGGGCGAGCCGCGTGCCCTGGCCGCGGCGGTGCTCGCGTCCGCCGAGCAGGAGGGCGGCGACGGCCGGGATGTGTTCGAGGCGGAGCTCCAGCGGGAACAGCTCGAGTTCGCCACGCTTCCGCAGGAGTCGATGGACGCTCTCGCGGACGAGATCGGCCGCCGCCGCGCCGAAGCCGCCCACCACGCCGAACGTCTCGGCGCGGCGGTCGCCGCGCTGGCCACCTCGCCGCTGCCGGTCACTCCGTCGCTGTGGGGCGGCGAGCGGTACGGCTGGATGGCGGAGGAGTTCGGCCTGACCACACAGGAACAGCTCACCTGCGGGTGCCACGTCCATGTGGCGGTCGAATCCGACGAGGAGGGCGTCGCGGTCCTCGACCGCATCCGCCCCTGGCTCCCGGTCCTCGTGGCGATCAGCGCGAACTCACCGTTCTGGCAGGGCAAGGACAGCGGCTACTCCAGCTACCGCAGCCGGGTCTGGGCGCGCTGGCCGTCGGCGGGTCCGGTGGAGCTGTTCGGGTCCGCCGACCGCTACCACGAGCAGGTCGAGGCGATGGTCGGCACCGGGGCCCTGCACGACCAGGGAATGATCTACTTCGATGCCCGTCTCTCCCACCGGTATCCGACCGTGGAGATCCGTGTGGCGGACGTCTGCCTGGACCCTTCGACGACGGTGCTCGTCGCCACGCTCGTCCGCGGGCTCGTGGAGACGGCTGCACGCGAGTGGCGGGAGGGTCTGCCGCCGGTGCCGCACGGTGTCGGCCTGCTGCGGCTCGCGGCGTGGCGCGCCAGCCGCTCCGGACTGGAGGAACGGCTGATCCACCCGCTCACCATGCGCCCCGAACCGGCCGCCGACGTCGTACGGGTGCTGCTCGACCACGTCGGCGACGCCCTGAAGGACACCGGCGACGCGGAGCGCGCCGTGGACGCGGTCGCCGCACTGCACGCCGACGGCAACGGCGCCCGCTTCCAGCGCGACCTGCTGCACCGCACGGGAAGCCTGCGGGACGTTGTCGCCGCCTGCGTGCGCCGGACCGCCGGCCACTGACGCCGTGGCCGGCCCCCGGACGAACCCTCAGCGCCGCTCGCCGGTCGGCCGTCGAGGGACACGACTGCTGCCGAGGTCTTGGACGCGGCCCGGACCCGCCGCGCCGAAGACGCATGGATCTCCGCTCCTGGGGCATACGCCCATCGGGCCCCGCCGCGCATCCCCCGTCGCGGCGGGGTCTCCCTCTGCCCCGGTTCCGCCGGGGGTCAACCGCTCCGGCGGGCGGTCACCAGGAGGTACTCCCACTCCATGGCGAAGCCTCCCGAGCCGGAGCCGTGCTCGCGGGCCAGCTCGGTGAGTGCGCTGTCCAGTGCGGCGACCCGGTCCGGGGATTCGGCGATGTTCCGGTAGACGGCGATGGTCGGCCCGTACACGGCCTTGAAGTAGTCACGGAAGGCTTCCGGTCGGTCGAAGCGGTCCACCCGCACCGTCCGCCGGCGCATCTCCAGGCCGTTCACCCCGTCGCCGAGGAGCGCCCTGACGTGTTCCTCCTTGCCCCACAGCGGTGGGGGCTGCGCACCCGGGGGCGGCGGTGGGGCGTACGGCTTCATCGCGGCGAACATCTGCCCGATGAACCCCTCCGGCGTCCAGTTGATCAGGCCGACGGTCCCGCCCGGGCGGCAGACCCGGAGCAGTTCGCCGGTCGCTGCCTCGTGGTGCGGGGCGAACATGATCCCGACGCAGGAGATGACGGTGTCGAACTCGCCGTCGCCGAAGGGGAGCGCCTCGGCGTCGGCCTCGCGCCACTCCAGCTCCACGCCCTGCTTCCGCGCCTGTTGCCGTCCGGCCTCCAGCAGCTCCGGCGTGAGGTCGCAGGCGACGACATCGGTGCCGGCCTGCGCCGCCGGGATCGACGCGTTGCCCGTCCCGGCCGCGATGTCCAGCACCTTGTCGCCGGCCGCCACGCCGCACGCCTCCACCAGGGTCGTGCCCAGCTCGGGAATGAGCTCACCGGCCAGGGTGGGGTAGTCGCCCAGCGCCCACATCTTCCGGTGCTTCGCCTTGAGCGCCACGTCCGCCTGGACGTCGGCCTGGGCCGCTTCGGTCGCGTCAGTCATGACAGACCTCCTGGGGAGAGTCTGGCCGAGGCCGTCGGGAAGCGGCCTTTCCGGCCGTTTTCACCAGCTCTGCCGAATTGCTGCCGGTGCTTCCCACGATAGAGAGAGGTGGGTGGGCTCCGCCTGGTTTCTCCGTTTCACGCCCCGGTCCACTTCCGGCGGCGCCCGACCGGGATCGGCGCTGTCCGGCGTCGCCCCGTCACGGTCGGCGCGTTCGGTGCTTGCCCGTTCCGCCCCGCCCCACCCGAAGACTCAGGCGACCTCCAGCACGATCTTTCCGCGGGTACGCCCCTCCGAGCTCAGCCGGAACGCCTCGCCCGCTTCGGCGAGGGGCAGCGCATGGTCGACGTTCACGGTGAGGCTGCCCGAGTCCGCGAGCCGGCCGAGATCGGTGAGGTCGGCGGTGCTCGGCCGCACCCAGACGTGGTGCCCGCCGCGCTGTGTGACCGAGGCGTCCACGACGGACGCGACGCGGGTCCGGTCGGTGAGCAGCTGCAGTGAGACCTCCACGGCGTCCTCGCCGACGTAGTCGACGGCTGCGGTGATGCCGTCGGGCGCCAGCTCGCGTACCCGCTCGGCGAGGCCCTCCCCGTAGACGACCGGCTCGGCGCCCAGCGAGCGGAGGAAGTCGTGGTTGCGTTCGCTCGCCGTACCGATGACGCGGGCGCCCAGGGCCACCGCGATCTGCACGGCGAACGAGCCCACACCGCCGGCGGCGGCGTGCACCAGGACCGTGTCGCCACGCGTGACGCCGATGCGGGCCAGGGACTGGTGGGCGGTGAGCCCCGCGAGCGGCAGGCCCGCGGCCTGCCGCCAGTCGAGAGAGGAGGGCTTCTTCGCCAGCGTGCGGACCGGGGCGGCGACCAGCTCGGCGAACGTGCCGTGCTGCACCTCGTCCTTCCTGACGTAGCCGCAGACCTCGTCGCCCACGGAGAACTCGGTCGCGTCCAGGCCGACCGCCTCGACGACGCCGGACATGTCCCAGCCGGGGATCAGCGGGAAGTGGACGTTCATGATCGGGTCGAGGTATCCGGCGACGATCTTCCAGTCGACGGGATTGACACCGGCGGCCTTCACACGGACCAGGACGGCGTCGGGTGCGATCTTGGGATCAGCGGTTTCGGTGAGCCGCAGGACTTCAGGGCCGCCGTAGCGGTCGGCTGTGATCGCTCGCATGGTTCTTTCTACACCGCGGTGTGCCGCCACCCCGATCGTCCGCCGCCTCGTGTCGGCGCCGCCCGGGCGGGTACCCGCGCAGCGTCCGGCACCGCTGGAGACGTTCGACGAGGGAGGCGGAATGAGCGACGAATACCGGCCGGAGGGCTTCGAGGACACTGACGCCCCGCTGCCGCGTGACATGCCCGACCAGCAGGCCGGCGCGGCGGAGGAACCGTCGCCCGAGCAGGAATCGCCGGACCGGGCCGGGGGCGGCGCCGAGCAGCCGGAGGGGGCGGGCGACGACGTGCCCGACATGGACGAGGCGGGCGCCGGCCCGCGCGGAGCCCCCGGCGACGAAGGCGGGCCGTCCGGGACGCCGACACCGGACGAATCCACCGGCTGACCCGCGACGCACCGGCGCCGACCCCGGTTGCCGCAGCGGATACTTCCGCCCGGGGGCCGTTCCCGTACGCCCGCGATCGGTATTCTCCTGCCGAACGGTCGAACGATCAGCGGTGATCCGGCAGGGGAGGCCACAGGGCATGCGGGAGCCGAGCGAGGTGCGGCGGCGGCGGATCCTCGCTGTGGTGCGGTCGAGAGGGTCGGTGCGGGTCAGCGACCTCGCCGGCGAACTGGAAGTCTCGGTCGTGACCGCCCGCCGGGACGTCGAGGAGCTCGCCAGGACGGGCAAGCTGCGACGCGGGCACGGGGTCGCCCGCTCGATCGAATCCGCGACGCAGGCGCAGGTGCCCGTGCCCGCTTCGTCGGATGTCGCGAACGATGCGGCGGTGGCTCTTGTCGTCCCTGAGCGGCACACGTACCTGTACGAGACCATGCACGGCGCCCGTACCGTGCTCGACGCCGCCGGGATACGGGTGGCCCTGCACATCACCCCGCAGGCCGCGGGGGCCGAACGGCCGCTCGTGGAGCGCGCCTTGGCCGACGGCGCGCGGGGACTGCTGATCGCCCCGCGCTGGCGCACGGTGGCCGAGGAGGAGGCCGGCCACGCCTGGCTCGCGGACCTGGACGTGCCCACCGTCCTGATGGAGCGCAGACCGCGCCGGGGGAGCGGGCTGCATGCGATGGACTCCGTCTGTTCCGACCACTGGTACGGGATGCATCTCGCGGTCGAGCACCTCGTGTCGCTGGGGCACCGCAGGATCGTGCTGGCCGCGCGGGACGACAGCCCGACGGCGCGGGCGTTGCGTTCCGCCTTCGCCCGGATCGCCGGGGACCGCGAGGAGGTCGAGGCCTGGGACGTCGTGCTGAGCGCCTCGACCTCGGAGGCCGTCGATCCGGCGGGAGCATGCGATCGGGACGGCCCCGTCTCCGGCGACGGGCTCGCACGCCTGCTGCGGGAGCGCGGCTTCACGGCCGCCGTGCTCCACGGCGACGTCGACGCCCTGATGCTGGTGCAGCAACTCGCCGACAGCGGAGTGCGGGTGCCCCAGGACTGCTCGGTGGTGGCCTACGACGACGTCGTGGCGGCCTTCGGCAGCACCCCGCTCACCGCCGTCGCACCGCCGAAGGCCGCGGTGGGGCGGGTGGCCGCCGAACTGCTCGTGCAGCGGCTGTCCCGGCCGGGCGCGCCGCCTCAACGGACGGAACTCCTCCCCGAGTTGAAGATCCGCGGATCGGCCCAGGATCTCCGGTCTGATCGTTCGACCGTTTGAGTTTCCTCTGATCGTTCTCTTGACCTTGATCGACCAGTCGCTCAGGATGCTCTCTGTTCCGTGCTCCCGAGTCGCCTTGCTGTCTTCCTCCACAAGCGGTTTCTGTCCGGGCCGTGCCGGCCGGACAGAGCCGCGGCACGCCCGCCCACCCCGCGAGGAGAGAGATGCCCCGCTCGTCCGGTGCCGCCCCCGGCCGCTCCGCCCGCCCCCGTGCCGCGCTCGCCATGGCACCGGACGCGGCAGCCGCCGTGCTCGACCCCACCGCCCTGGCCGCCCTCACCGACATCTGTGATCTCGCGCCCGGACCCGCCCTCGACGACTTCTCCACCGGGCGGGCGCGCGAAGTCCTCCGCGACACCGAGGTCCTGGTCACCGGCTGGGGCTGCCCGCCGCTGGACCGGACCGTACTCGACGCCGCACCCGAGCTGCGCGCCGTCGTCCACACGGCCGGGTCCGTACGCGGCCACATCACGGAGGCATGCTGGGAACGCGGCATCGCGGTGTCCTCCGCGGCCGCGGCCAACGCCCTGCCGGTCGCCGAGTACACCGTCGCCATGATCCTCCTCAGCGGCAAGCGCGCGTTGGAGAGCGCCCGCACACTGCGGTCGGAGCGCCGCCGCCCCGCGCTGCTCGGGACACCGCGCGACATCGGCAACTACGGCCGGACGGTGGGCATCCTGTCCGCCTCCCTCATCGGGCGCCGGGTGATCGAGCTGCTGCGCGCGTACGACGTCGAGGTGCTGCTGCACGATCCGTACGTCGACGAGGACGACGCCACCGCGCTCGGCGTCGAGGCCGTGGGCATCGGCGAACTGTTCACCCGCAGCGACGTCGTCAGCGTCCACACCCCGCTGCTGCCCGACACCCGCGGTCTCGTCGGCCGGGAACTGATCGGCGCCATGCGGCCGGACGCCGTCCTGATCAACACCGCCCGTGGAGCCGTCATCGACCAGGACGCCCTCACCGAGGCGGCCGTCCAAGGCCGCATCCGTGCCGTGCTGGACGTCACCGACCCCGAAGTCCTGCCGCCCGAGCACCCGTTGTGGGACTGTGACAACGTCACGATCACACCGCACATCGCCGGCTCCCTGGGCAATGAATGGGGGCGGCTCGCGGAGCTCGCCGTCGCGGAGGTCGCCCGTTGGGCCGGCGGCGAGGCATTCGCCCACCCCGTACTGCGTGAGAGGCTGGCCCGTCTCGCATGAGCCTGCAACTGCCCGGCGACGACCGGGTCCTGAGTCCGTACACCGGGTACACCCGAGAGCACTGGGAGGCGGCGGCCGACGGCCTGCTGACGGCCGCCCGGCGCTGGTCGACCCCCAGGGGTGCCCTGCTGGACCTGCCGGGACGCCCCTCCGCCTCCGGGGTCCGCTCCGACGGACTCGAGGGATACGCCCGTACCTTCCTCGCCGCGGCCTTCCGGGTCGCGGGAGCGGGCGGCGACGACCCGCACGGATGGCTGGAGAGGTACGCCGAGGGCATCGCCGCCGGAACCCGCACCCCCGGCCGGGACGACGCCGAGTCCTGGCCCGTGATCCTCGGCCACGACGTCGCGGGCCAGCCCATGGTCGAGTCCGCGTCCGTGGCCCTCGGGCTGCGGATGACCCGGCCCTGGCTGTGGGACCGGCTCGAAGCGGAGGTCCAGGACCGGGCCGAGGAATGGCTTCGCGGCGCCCTGCGCCACGTACCCTCGCCCAACAACTGGTACCTCTTCCCGTACACCGTGGCCGGGTTCCTGGAATCGGTGGGCCGCGGCGACGAGGAGACCACGCGTGCCCGCGAGCGCGCCCTCGAACTGCTCGACGGCTGGTACCGCGGCCAAGGATGGTACGCCGACGGCGACGGCCGGGCGTTCGACCACTACAACGGCTGGGCCCTGCACCTGTATCCGGTGCTCGACTCCCATCTCGCCGGCGCCGCGGCAGACCCGTACGCGCCGCGGCTGCGCGAGCACCTGGAGAGCTACGGACTCCTCTTCGGCTCGGACGGGGCGCCCGTCCACTTCGGGCGCTCGCTCACCTACCGCTTCGCCGCCGCTTCCGCGGTCGGCCTCGGTGCCGTCACCGGCAGCACGCCGCTCGAGCCGGGGGTCTCCCGCAGGCTGATCAGCGGGGCGTTGCGCTACTTCCTCGACCGTGGCGCCGTCGGCCGTGACGGGCTGCTCGCCCTCGGCTGGCACGGGCGGCACGAGGAGACGCTGCAGAACTACTCCGGGCCGGCGTCCCCGTACTGGGCGTCGAAGGCGTTCGTATGTCTGCTCGCCCCGGCCGGGCACCCGCTGTGGACCGCCACGGAACAGGCAGCGCCGAGCGAGGGACCCGACCGGGTGCTGGCGCTGCCCGCGCCCGGGCTGCTGGTGCAGAGCACCCGCGCCGACGGAATCGTCCGGCTGCACAACCACGGCAGCGACCATGTGCGCCCCCAGGAGGGGGAGTCGGCCGCCGACGACGATCCGCACTACGGCCGTCAGGCGTACTCCACCCGCACCGGCCCGACGTCCACCGCCAACACCGCCGACAACCACCTCGGGCTCGTGGTCGGCGGCGTGCGCAGCGTCCGCCGCCGCATCCACCCGCTGGGCGCGGGCGGGGGCGACGGGTGGGGCTGGGCCGCGTCCTGGCACCGGCCGGTGTTCCCCGCGGGGCCGCCCATGGTGCCCGGCCTGAAGGTGGAGAGCGTCACCGTCGCCCGCGGGGGGATCGAACTGCGCGTGCACCGGGTGACCGGCGCTCCGCCCGGTGCCCGCGTCGAGCAGACGGGCTGGGCGACCGGCCCGGACGAGGCGCTGCACTCGGCGCTGCATCCGCTGCACGGCTGGCTCGAGGGGGACGAGGTACGCGCGCCGCAGGGGACCGCGTACACGCCGTGGGCCGTGATGCCGCGGCTCGCCGCCCCGGCGCGGGGCACCGGAGTTCATGCGGCGCTGGCGGTGCTCTCCGGCGATCCGCAGAGTGCTCCCGCGGCCGATGCCGTCGCCGCTGTGACCGTGGACGACGACGGCTTCGAGGTGCGGTGGGCCGACGACGGCTCCCGGACCCGGATCACCTTCGATCCCGTCTCCGTCACCTGCCGGGCCGCGCACCGGCCATGACGCGCAGGCCGGACAGGCCGGCCGGGTCCGGAGTCCAGGCCCGCTCGGCCGGGGCCTCGACCCCGGCCGGCCGGCGGCGGAGTGCTCAGATGCCGAACTCCGTGGGGGAGAGCCCCAGTACGGCGCAGGCCTCACGGATGATCTCCAGCTCGGACGGCTCGACGTAGCCGTCCGCGCCGGCGATGACGATGCCCGTCTGGATCACGGCCCTGGCCTCCGTAGGCTTCTTCGCCGCCTTGGCGACCTCCTGCATCACCTGCGCCTTGCCCAGCAGGAAGTTGGCGGAGAGCTGGTCGGCGTGCTTGTTGAAACGCTGGCGCAGCTGGTCCGCCGGGAAGTTCTGCAGGACGTCGTTGCCCAGGATCAGCGACTCGACGTGCTGCCGCTCCGCCTGGTCCACATGCCCGTCGGCGGCGGCGACCAGGGCGCACATCGCCATGCTGGCATCCCTGAAGGCCCCGCTCTTCAACTCCGTCTTCAGCGAGGTGAGCTGTGTCTTCAGCGCGCTCACCAACTGGGCGCGGGAGCCGCCCGAGGACCGTGAGCCCGTGCCGTGCCCGCCGGGGCTCCGGGTGCCCTGGCCCTGCTGCAGATTCTTGGCCTGGTCCTTGATCCGGTCCCACATTGCCACTGGTGCCACCTCGGCTTCTGTCGAGCGTCGTACGTGCGGCGACCGCGTGTCGCGGCCGCGTCACCCTGCCAACGCTCGGGCACGCCCACACGTTCCGGCCCCGGCGACCCCGTCCGGGTTCGGGCCGGTCACACCGCGGGCGGTTCCGAGAGGTCGAGTCCGGCGTAGTAGCGGCCCACACCGTCGAGATAGCCGGCGTCCGCCGTCTCGCTGTCCCTGCTGAACGGCGGGGCGTTCTTGATCTGCTCCTTCGTGGGGACGACGGTGACCGTCCGCTGCTCGGCGTTGATCCGCCGGACGAACCCCGCGGGCACGAGAACGCTCCGCCCGAAGACCCACGCGCCGGTGTCGACGACCAGATGCTGTCTGCCGGGGGCGTCGGACTGCCGGTCGACGTGCCCGAGGACCCCGTCCGGCGTCTCCACGGTGAAACCGGTCAGGTCCCGTCCCGGTCGGTGGCCGATGCCGGGCGAGTAGATCCACATGTCCTGCAACGTGAATCCTCCTGATCGTCGAATCGCGGTCGAATGACTGCCCCTGCGGAGCGCCGGGTGTCCGCACAAGGATGCCCGGTCCGCAAGATTGTGCCCCTCCGCGGCGGCAGAGATGCCGTCGTGTCCCGGACACACCGGTCGAGCGCCCCCTGTGCGCGCTTTTCGACTCTTCCGGATCCTTCAGGCGGCTTTTCGTACCGCAGGAGCCGTGCCCTGTGACGACTGACCTCAGTGCCCGGTCGTCCTCCCCTCCTGTGGTGCCCAGGCCGGAACCACGGCGCCCCCGCCGTTGCGGACCGCCTGGACGACCGCGTCGTGCAGTGCCCGGCTGGCTTCCTCGGAAGGGCACGGTGTGGGACTGCCGGCCATCGTGAACCAGTCCGTCGCACCCGTGAACTGCAGAGCGACCTGTGCGGTGTCATCGGCCCATGTGGTGTGGACGGTGAGGTTACCGGTCATCACCCCGGTCTCCTCCGTGAGGGCACCGCCGCGTCCCGTGTATACATCGCGAGTTGTCCATGACGCCCAGCTCATTACTCCAGACTCACACCATGACGGCGGATTCGCGAGCGCCCTTCACTTCCGCCGCCGAGTGTTGCCCGAAAGACACCTTGGAAATCGCTTTCCGCATGTCACGCGCAGGGAACCGGCGATGTTTGAGGCGGGACCGATCGGAGAGCAGACAGACATCCATGACGTCGAATACAGCTGGGATGTGAATTCCGTGGCTGAGAAGAAGAAGACCCGCGCCAAGATGGAACAGGCCAAGGGCAAGGCAAAGGAAGCCGCGGGCCGTGCCGTGGGCAACGAGAGGCTCACAGCCGAGGGGCGGGCGGAGCAGGCCAAGGGCGACGCCCGCCAGGCCAAGGAGAAGACGAAGGACGTCTTCCGCCACTGAGCGAAGCATGCCGTCGGCCCGTGCGGCTCTGATGCCGACGGGCCTGCCGGGACAGCTCCGGTGGCTTTCGTCCGGACCGGGCCCGGCAGGACCGGAACAAGAGGCCCTCTAGGGCAGAGCGGCGCCGCGCGCGGAGATCCAGAGCTCGTACCACTCCTCATGGGTGAGCTCAGGGTCCCGTCGCGCGGCGTCGGCGCACGCACGGATGCGTTCGGGCCTCGCGCTGCCGATGACCGGCGCGATCCGTGAGGGGTGCCGCTGGAGCCACCACAGCAGGACCGTCTCCGGCGAGGTGCCCTTGGCTTCCGCGAGCGATGTGACGAGCCGTGCCGTCGCCTGCTCCGCCAAGGTCTCCTGGCGGCCCGTGAAGCGTCCCTGCGCCAAGGCGCCCCAGGCCTGCAGACGAATGCCGTTCGAGCGGCAGTGCTCCACCGTCCCCAGCGGGAAACCGGTCGACGCCGCCTCCGGGGTGTTCACGAGGACGCCCCCTTCGAGCCAGTCCCGGCGGTGGAGGCTCATCTCGAGCTGGTTGGCGGCCAGCGGCAGCCCGAGGAAGCTCTGGAGGAGCGAGATCTGCGGGCCGCTCATGTTCGAGACGCCGAAGCGGCGCACGAGCCCCTGCCGGTGCAGCGATGTCAGTGCCTGTGCGACGTCCTCCGGGTCGGCCAACGGGTCCGGCCGGTGCAGCAGCAGTACGTCGATGACGTCGGTACGCAGGCGTACGAGACTCTCCTCGACGCGCCGCACGATGCTCCCGCCCCGCAGGTCGTACATGCCCGGCCGTTCACCGTCGGCGAGCCGGATGCCGCACTTCGTCTGCAGGACGATGCGTTCGCGCAGTCCCGGAGCCCGAGCGAGGACCTCGCCGAACACGGCCTCCGCCTTGCCGTGCCGGTAGATGTCGGCGTGGTCGAACGCCGTGATCCCGCTGTCGAGTGCCGCCTCGACCGCCGCCTCGGCGTTCGCGATGTCCGACGCGCCGTACGGCGTCGTGTCCCAGGCCCCGCCCAGGCCCATGCATCCGTAGAGCAGCCGCTCCGCGCCCGTGTCCGCGTTCTTCGTCACGGGCTCACCCTTCCACGGCCGGGTGGCGGCGCCCAAACGGGTATCCGCGGCGCCGGCCGCCGGACAGGCGCGGGCCGCGGGCCGGAGTGACGATGGAAGGAAGGCGCCGCGCGGCCGCCACGTGTTTCCCGGTCGCGAGGCGCAGGGACCGGGAGGCGGTCATGGAATATCCGGAGAGCTACGAACTCATCTTCCAGGCGGCGGCCGTGGACGACGTGGTCGTGGTGCGGCGTACCGACAAGACAGGACCGGGCGGCAACCCGATCTACGAGGACGAGACGGGGATCGTACGAGCCGAGGTGAGCGGCCAGAGTGAGGTACGGATGCTCGCCAGCGGCGGTCATCAGGCCCATGAGCTGCCGGTGATCGCGCGGACCGCGCAGGTGTGAAGTGCCGTACGGACCAGAAGGGTACGGACCAGAAGATGTGAGGTGCCGGAGGGCGTGACGCGCCGGACGGCTCAGGTGAGGCACCGCCGGAATGCGCACGTCGTGGCACGGCATGCGTGGCAAGGCGACGGTCGGCGGGCGTTACAGGGCGACGGGCGGGGCGGGCACCGCGTGCGGGGCGGTGGCCGCGTCACACCCGGCGATCGCTGTAACCGCAGACCCAGGCCAGAGCGGAGTGCACGCCGCGCACGTAGTCCCGCGTGGCGGGATCGCTCGCGGCCTCGTCCTCCCGGACCACCGCGGCGTCGATCTCGGCGGTCAGCAGTTCCATGTCCGGCACGCCGTCGACGCCTGCTCCGGTGACGGGCGATCGGGCGTCCCGGCCCAGGGCCCATCGGTATCCCGCCGACACCCCGTCCCGGTAGCCGGGCGGGGCCTCCCGTGACGAGAGGAGCCGGGGCAGTTCGCGTTCCGCCGCCTCGGCCTCTGCGTAGGCCCTGACCCCCACGGGTTTCCCTTCGTCCCGCTGCGGTTGCGCAGGAGCGCTCACTGGTTTCACCTTTCCCTCCGGCCCGCCGGCCGTCCTGGCGGGCGGCCGGCGACACCCTCGTTGCGGGATCTCGCCGGCAGCTTGTCCATGTCGGGTACCCACGTCGGCCGCCGAGTCACGGGCGTGTTCCGTCGTATCTGCT
>NZ_JBSGZJ010000115.1:0-17362 GCF_053610925.1 Streptomyces sp. NPDC054847
GTCGCTGTCTGAAGCTAGGCAGCACGACCATGGCAGCCGGACGGGCCGGTGCCATAGGTAAAGACGAAGGTCAGCTGCTTCTGCATGCGGCCAGTATGGACCCGGCCCGGCCGCGCCGGGCAAACCGGGTTCGGATGGTGAGACGAAATGGGATCTCCGGCGCGCCGGTAGAATCGACAAAGCAGACCCTCTCTCTCCGCCGGAAGGCCGCCACCAGTGCCAGCAGCACCCTCCGCCGCCGCCGACCACTCCAACCCGGACGTAGTCCTCGTTGTCGACTTCGGTGCCCAGTACGCCCAGCTCATCGCCCGCCGCGTCCGTGAGGCCCGGGTCTACAGCGAGATCGTCCCGTCCACCATGCCGGTGGCGGAGATGCTGGCCAAGAACCCGAGGGCGATCATCCTCTCCGGCGGCCCCTCCTCGGTCTACGCGGAGGGCGCCCCGCGCCTGGACCGCGCGATCTTCGAGGCCGGGGTCCCCGTCTTCGGCATGTGCTACGGCTTCCAGCTGATGGCGACGACGCTCGGCGGCACCGTCGACAACACCGGCGCGCGGGAGTACGGCCGCACGCCCCTGCACGTCTCCAAGAGCGGCTCGACGCTCTTCGAGGGCACGCCGGACGAGCAGTCGGTGTGGATGTCGCACGGTGACGCCTGCTCCGCCGCGCCCGAGGGCTTCACGGTCACCGCGTCCACCGACGTGGTGCCGGTCGCCGCCTTCGAGAACGACGAGAAGAAGCTGTACGGCGTGCAGCACCACCCCGAGGTGATGCACTCCACCTACGGCCAGCAGGTCCTCGAGCACTTCCTCTACCGCGGCGCCGGCATCGAGCCGAACTGGACCACGGGCAACGTCATCGAGGAGCAGGTCGAGGCGATCCGCGCGCAGGTCGGCACCAAGCGCGCGATCTGCGGTCTGTCCGGCGGTGTGGACTCCGCGGTCGCCGCGGCGCTCGTGCAGAAGGCCATCGGCTCGCAGCTCACCTGCGTGTACGTCGACCACGGACTGATGCGCAAGGGCGAGACGGAGCAGGTCGAGAAGGACTTCGTCGCCGCCACCGGCGTGCAGCTGAAGGTCGTCGACGCGGCGGACCGTTTCCTCAAGGCGCTGGCCGGGGTCTCCGACCCCGAGGAGAAGCGCAAGATCATCGGGCGCGAGTTCATCCGGGTCTTCGAGCAGGCGCAGGCCGAGATCGTGGCCGAGGCCGCGGGCGGCGAGGACGTCGCGTTCCTCGTCCAGGGCACGCTCTACCCGGACGTCGTCGAGTCCGGCGGCGGCACCGGCACCGCCAACATCAAGTCGCACCACAATGTCGGCGGTCTGCCGGAGGACCTCGAGTTCGAACTCGTCGAGCCGCTGCGCAAGCTCTTCAAGGACGAGGTCCGCATGGTCGGCCAGGAGCTCGGCCTGCCGGACGAGATCGTCCAGCGTCAGCCGTTCCCGGGACCGGGCCTGGGCATCCGCATCGTCGGCGAGGTCACGCGTGAGCGGCTCGACCTGCTCCGCGAGGCCGACGCCATCGCCCGCGAGGAGCTCACGGCGGCCGGTCTCGACCGCGACATCTGGCAGTGCCCCGTGGTGCTGCTCGCCGACGTCCGCAGCGTCGGCGTCCAGGGCGACGGCCGCACCTACGGCCACCCGATCGTGCTGCGCCCGGTCTCGTCCGAGGACGCCATGACGGCGGACTGGACGCGGATGCCGTACGAGGTGCTGGCGAAGATCTCGACGCGGATCACCAACGAGGTCGCGGACGTGAACCGCGTGGTCCTCGACGTGACGAGCAAGCCGCCGGGCACCATCGAGTGGGAGTGACCTCTCCCCGACTTCAACGCCGACGCCGTCGCTCGTTCGTCCGAGCGGCGGCGTCGTCGTTCCGGCCGTCGGCCGAGGAGAGGGCGCCTACCGACGAGGTGGCGTCAACACGGTGAGGTCGTGATTCACCCGGCGTGGCCTCGGCCATCGGGGTGGCGGCGGCTTGCGTGCGGCACAATTCCCATGCATCACAAGGCGGTTGTTCTTCCTGATGCGGGAGAGGTGGCGTTCGGTCGTGGCGGTGCAGGAAGCGGGACGGTGCGACGAGTGCGTGCACAGCGCGCGCGAGAGCCACCGGCGAGCGGTGGCCGAATTCGTCGGCCTGCGCGAGGGGTTCGCGGCCGGCCAGGGACTGCCCGCGGGCGTGGCCCACTCGCCCGGCGCCTCGCGCCAGTGGGTGTCGGACGAGCTGACCCAGGCCGCCCGTACGGTCTCCGACCGCGGCCGGGAGGCGGACGGCGCCCGGCTGCGCCGGCTCAGGCTGAGTTCACTCGTCGCCGTGTGGGCCTGCTTCGGTGTCCTCGCCACCGTCCAGCTGGTGACCGCCATGGGCGCGGGCTGGACCGGCGCGCGTACGGCGGGACTGCTCGCCGCGCTGGCCGTCGCCGGTGCTCTCACTGCCGGCGCCCACGCCCACCGGGCACGCGGCGGGCTCCTCGCGCCGCTGGCCGGTGAGGACAACCGGCTCTCCACCTCACGTTCCGTCGCCATCGCCTGGGTGCTGGTGGTCTGCTACGCGCTGCTGGTCCTCGCGCTGCAACAGGCGTGGTCCTCCGCACCCGCGGACCACGACCGCCTCGCCGACGGCCTGGCCCTCGGCCGGGGCGCCGGCCTGCTGACCGTCCTCGCCCTGGTCTGCGCGGTCGCCGTCCTGGTGCGCCGGGTCGTCGCCGTGCGCGTCCAGGGCCAGCGGCTGCAGAAGGTGCCGGCCGACCGGCCCCACCCCCGCGACCTCGTCTGCGACGACGACGGCCGGGCCGCCTTCGCCGATGTGCAGTACGTGCTGCTGAGCGCCGCCGCCATGACGTACACGCTGGTGCAGCTCGGGCGCGGCCCCGGGCGGCTGCCCGAGCTGCCGTGGGGCGCCGTCCTGTTGATGGCCGTCTCCGCGGCGACGTATCTGGCGGCCAAGTACGCGGAGGGCGGCAGGCCCGTGGTGATGTCGGTGGTGCGGGCACGGGAGGCCGGTGACCTGGACGGACCCATCCGCACCGGAGACGACATCGAGCTCCGCGGCTCGGGCTTCGTCCCGCCGGGCGCGGGCGCCCCCGACCGGCTGGCGCGCATGGTCGTCCGCATCGGGGCCGTGCATGTGCACGTCCCGCTGATCCCGGTGCCCGGCGGGTTCGCCAACCCGACGGACACGGCGCTCACCGTGCCGGTGCCGGCGGAGGTCGAGCCCGGGCAGGTCGATGTGCAGGTGGTGACGGCCGCCGGCGTGGAGAGCAACCGCTGCCTCATCGAAGTGACGTACTGACGTCGCCCCTTGCCCCTCACCCGTGTGTCTCAGGACCCGTGCGTCACAAGGTCTGTGACTAGTCTGGTGAGCGGCGCGACCGCGCCGTACGTATGGACGGGCGACGGGTCGACTGAAGGCGGGGACCAGCGATGACACACACTCATCGGGCGACGGCGGACCACGGGGCGCCCGACGACGACCGACCACGCGGCTTCAGGGAGCGGGCCGGCCGGTACGCCCTGCTGCCGCTGCGTGTCTTCCTCGGCGTCACGTTCATCTACGCGGGTCTCGACAAGCTCACCGACAGCGCGTTCATGTCGGCGACCGGCACCGGTTCCATCGGCGAGATGATGAACGCCGTGCGCGACTCGTCCGCCGTGCCGGCGCTCGTCGATCTGGCGCTGAAGAACCCGGAGGGCTTCGGCTACGCCATGGCCCTCGGTGAACTGGCCGTCGGCATCGGGACCCTGATCGGGCTGCTGGCCCGGCTCGCCGCCCTCGGCGGGGCGCTGATCTCGCTGAGCCTGTGGCTGACGGTGAGCTGGCAGACGGACCCGTACTACTACGGCAACGACCTCGCCTACCTGATGGCCTGGCTGCCGTTGGTGCTCGCGGGCGCCTCCCTGTGGTCCCTCGACGCGCTGATCGCGGCCCGGCGCCGCACCCCGTAGTGCACGGCGGCCACCACGCCCGCCACGAAGAAGCCGCCGAAGACCACGGGGAACGCCACCCACCAGGGCGTGTGCCAGGCGCCGCCCGCGTCCCCGCCGTAGAGCAGCGCCACTGTCAGGACACACAGCCCCGCGACGAACCTCGCGGGGCGGAAGCCGTGCCGGAACGCGCGACCGGACCCGTCCGCCCCGTGGCGCACGGCCCCCTCACCGGACTCATGACGCCGCACGGGTCACCTCCACCTGTCCGATGCCCACTTCCAGCTTCAGCTCCAGCGTGCCAGCCGACTCGACCCCGGCGGGCGGTGGCAGCGTGCGCCGGCGGTCCTGGCTCGGGCCGACGTCGATGTCGTTGGGGGTGTCCCCGGGGAGCCGGAGGTCGCCGACGCCCACCTCGGCGTCCAGCTTCACCGTCGCGTCCCTCGGCAGCACGACCTTGAGCTGCCCCGCCCCGATCTCGGCCCGTGTCGACACCGCCTCGCCCGCGGGGACGGAAAGCGCGGACAGGTCGAGGGTGCCGACGCCGGTGCCCAGCTCGTAGAGCGGCTCGACGGCGGTGACCGTCGCCGGCCGCCAGTGCTGCTCGCCCCAGCTCGTGCCGATGTCCTTCGGCAGCGCCGAGGCGCCGGCGAGCATCCCGGCCGTGACCAGCGTCAACAGGATCGTGCCGAAGCCCGTGCGGCCCAGCAGGGCGCTGACCAGCAGGCCGAGCCCGAAGACCGACAGCGCGGCCACCAGACCGATCTGCAGGGCGGTGCCCAAGGGCTGCCCCTCCCAGCTCAGTCCCGTCCCCAGCCCGCCCGCGACGAGTGCCAGGAGGAAGACCGCGCCGCCGATTCCCCGCGGACCGCGGTTCTGCGGCGGCACCCACCCGCTTCCGCCCCGGCCGTGCGGCACCGAGGCGTCCGCCACCGCCGCGTCGGGGCCCCACAGATAGCCGGTCGGCACCGGGCCGGTCGTGCCGTCCTTCACGATCGGGTCGCGCCACCACGAAGGGCTCTCCGGCACCGGCGGGGCCTTGGTCTCCGGTGGGGCCTCCGCGACCGTGTGCGCCGTCGCCGTGTCCATCGGCGCGCCTTCGGTCGTGGCGAGCCGGCGGCGCTGGGACCACACGGCCGCCCCGGTGACCGCCAGCGACAGCAGCGCGGCGAAGGAGAGGGCGCTGTCGTTGCCCAGCATGGAGAGGAAGATCCCGCAGCCGATCAGGGCGAGGAGCACGGCCGTCAGCGACGCGCCGTCGACCCGGCCCGACAGCAGCCGGCGGAACTCGTTCTCCTCGTCGTCCTCCGAGGGGAGCAGCAGCCAGGCGAAGCCGTAGAAGATCAGCCCGATTCCGCCGGTCACCGAGAGCACGCCGACCGCGATCCGGAAGATCACCGGGTCCACGTCGCAGTAGCGGCCCAGTCCGCCGCACACACCGGCAACCACCTTGTGGTGCGGGGAGCGGCGCAGCGGGGGTGCCTCGGGGGGCGGGACGGTCGGCTGCTCTGTCATGGGTCCATGGTGACGGGCCGAGGGGTGGGGCGGGAGCCGCGCCGACCCTGGCCGTTCCCTGATTTCCGCCCCTGAGCCTCCTCGGGACGGCGTCCGGGCGTCCCCGTCGGCACTCCGAGCCTCCTCCGGGCCGAGGGGCGTACCCGGGGATCAGGGACGGTTGGGGGACGACCCTGATACCGCGTCCCCTTCCGCCGTGTGACGATCGGTGCATGCCAGTCGCCACGCCCGGAACCACCGGCCCCTCGCGCGCCCCGCTGCCCGAGGAGCCGGCTCTGCGCAAGCTGTACCGCAGTGCCGACGGGCGGATGCTCGGCGGTGTGGCCCGCGGTCTGGCCGGTCACCTGGGGCTGCCCGTCATCTGGGTGCGCCTGGTCTTCCTCGGGCTGTTCCTGGCCGACGGCCTGGGCGCCGTGCTCTACGCGGTGTTCTGGATCGTCGTCCCCCTCGGGGTCGGCGGCCGGGCGGCGGAACCGCGCTCGGTGTTCGAGACCACGCCGGACGGACGCCGCCGGCTGCGCAAGCCGGACAAGGGCCAGCTGTTCGCGATGGTCGCCCTGCTCTTCGGGGCCGCGGTCTTCGTCGGCAACGTCGACATGCGCGGCAGCAACCGCTACGTCTGGCCGACGCTGCTCATCGGGGCGGGCGTGGTCCTGGTCTGGCGGCAGGCGGACAACGCCCGCCGCGCCCGCTGGACCGACGTGGGCCGTCGGCGGCGGCTGCTCCAACTGGCCAGGGCGCTGGCCGGCGTCGCCCTCGTCGGCATGGGCCTGACCGTCTTCATGGTGGTCCGCGGCTCGGCCGCCCAGCTCGGCAATGTGCTGACCGCCGCGGTCGCCGTCATCGCCGGTGTCGCGCTGCTCGCCGGTCCGTGGCTGGTGCGGATGACGCAGGACCTCTCCGAGGAGCGGACCATGCGCATCCGGGCCCAGGAACGGGCGGAGGTAGCCGCTCACGTCCACGACTCCGTCCTGCACACCCTGACCCTGATCCAGCGGAACGCCGACGACGCCGGCGAGGTGCGCCGGCTCGCCCGCGCCCAGGAACGCGAGCTGCGAAACTGGCTCTACAAGCCGGAGGGCACCGGCAAGGACGAGGACGAGGAGCCCGACACCCTCGCGGAGGCGGTCAAGAAGGCGGCCGCCGAGGTCGAGGACAAGCACGGGGTCCCGCTCGAGGTCGTCGTCGTCGGCGACTGCCCGCTCGACGACAAACTGGGCGCACAGATGCAGGCCGCCCGCGAAGCTATGGTCAACGCCGCCAAGTACGGTGGCGCGGGAGGGGCGGTGCAGGTGTACGCGGAGGTCGAGGGCCGTACGGTCTTCGTGTCCGTACGGGACCGGGGGCCGGGATTCGACCTGGACGCCGTACCGGAGGACCGGATGGGTGTCAGGGAGTCGATCATCGGGCGAATGCAGCGCAACGGCGGGACGGCACGACTGCGCTCCGTGCCCGGAGGGGGCACGGAAGTGGAGCTCGAGATGGAGAGGGCGGACGGATGACCGAGGCGGCCGGAGAGACCACAGAACGTCGGGTGCGGGTCGTACTCGTCGACGACCACCGGATGTTCCGCACGGGCGTGCAGGCCGAGATCGGGCAGACCGAGCGCACGGGCGTCGAGGTCGTCGGGGAGGCCGCCGACGTCGACCAGGCGGTCACCGTGATCACGGCGACCCGCCCAGAGGTCGTCCTCCTCGACGTGCACCTTCCCGGCGGCGGCGGGGTGGAGGTGCTGCGCCGCTGCGCCTCGCTGATGGCGGCGGCGGAGAACCCGGTGCGGTTCCTGGCGCTGTCGGTGTCCGACGCGGCGGAGGACGTGATCGGCGTCATCCGCGGCGGCGCCCGTGGCTACGTCACCAAGACGATCACCGGCAGCGACCTGGTCGACTCGATCTTCCGTGTGCAGGACGGCGACGCGGTGTTCTCGCCGCGGCTGGCCGGCTTCGTGCTGGACGCCTTCGCCTCGACGGACGCGCCGCCGGTCGACGAGGACCTGGACCGGCTGACCCAGCGGGAGCGGGAGGTGCTGCGACTCATCGCGCGCGGGTACGCGTACAAGGAGATCGCCAAGCAGCTCTTCATCTCGGTGAAGACGGTCGAGTCGCACGTGTCCGCGGTGCTGCGCAAGCTTCAGCTGTCCAACCGGCACGAGCTGACCCGGTGGGCGACGGCGCGGCGCCTGGTGTGACGCGCCGGCCGCCGCGTCAGGTCAGCGACATGTCGGTCTTGTTGCCGACCCTGACGTAGCCGACGGCGGCGTAGACCCGTTCGACGTCCGCGTCGCCGGGCTCCAGCCACACGGTCCGGCAGCCGGCGTCGAAGGCCTTCGCGGTCAGGAACGCGGAGAACGCCGCGCCGATGCCCCTGCGGCGGTGGGTCGCGGCGACCGCGAGTCCGGTCAGCTCGCAGAGACCGTCGACCGGGACCGAGCAGCTGCCGGCCGCGACCGGGGTGCCGTCGGTGTCGTCCGTGGCCAGAGCCGCGACCCCGCCGCCCTCCACCACGTTCCGCAGTGCGCCGATCTCGCCCTCCGTCGCCTCGCCCTCGAAGCCGTATCCGGCATGCTGCACTCCGGCCGCGGCCCGGTAACCGGCCTCGTCCGACACGACGGTGAAGGTGATCCCCGGCACCGGCGGTGTCACGAGCGCGTCGGGGGAGCAGGCGAGCAGCGGCGCGCGGCGCTCGACCGTGAAACCGGCCGCCAGCAGGGCCGGTTCGACGTCCGGCGCGCAGGACGGCAGGAACTCCAGGCGCGGCAGCCGCTCCTTCTCGCGGAACACCTCGATCAGGGCCCGGATGTCGTCCGCCGTCGGACTGGCGGCATGGTCGGGCACGGCGTAATTGACGGGCGGGATGGGCCAGTCGGCGTTGTAGCGCACCGTGAAGGGGCCCACACGTACGTGGCCGGGTGAGCGGAGTGCGAGCGTGCGCACATAGTTCTGGACGTCGAGGTCCACGTACGGCTCCTGCTGGTCGAGGCTGGAACGGACCCCGGGATGGTGGCATCGGCCCGGGGAACGGGCAACCGGATTAAGGGGCGACAGCCCGTTTCAAGGGGCGGGCCGCCCGCCGGGTCACGCGGGGCGGGTCGCTCCCGCGAACGGCATCTGGTCGATCGGCGCCACCCGCACCGGAGCACCGGGGCGCGGGGCGTGGATCATCTGCCCGCCGCCGATGTAGAGGCCGACGTGCGAGACGCCGGAGTAGAAGAAGACCAGGTCACCCGGTGCCAGTTGGGAACGGGGCACCCGCGCCCCGACGTTGATCTGGGTGTACGTGGTGCGCGGCAGTGAGACCCCGGCGGAACGCCAGGCGGCCTGGGTCAGCCCGGAGCAGTCGTAGGACCCGGGGCCCGTCGCCCCCCACACGTAGGGCTTGCCGATCGCTCCGTACGCGTAGGCGACGGCCTGCGCCGCGCGGCTGTTCGGGGACTTCAGGGTGCCGCGCGGAGTGCCGGCGCGGTCCGCCCGCGCCGGTCCGTCCGAATCGGTGCCGCCGTTGTAGCGGGCCCGCTGCTCGGCGGTCATCCGGGCCAGCAGGCGTTCCGCGGCGGCGAGTCTGCTCCGCACGGCGGCCTTGTGGCCGGCCAGTTCCTTGCGGTGCGCCTCGAGTTCGGCGATACGGTCACCGGCCCGGGCCTTGAGCTGTGCGAGATCCCGCAACTGCCGCCGCACGTCGGAGACCGCGGCGGCCTGGAGCGCTCCGGCCCGTTCCCCGACGGCGGCGCGCCGGAGGTACTCCTTGGGGTCGGAGGTCAGCACGAGCCGCAGACCGGGGTCCATGCCGCCGTCACGGTACTGGGCGGTGGCGAGGGAACCGAGGGCGTTGCGGGAGGTGTTGAGGCTCTCGGTCCGGCGCGCGGCCTCGTCGCGCAGCGAGTCCAGCGATCTGCGGGCGCTCTCAGCGCTTTCCCTGGCGCCGTTGTGCTTCTCGGTGGCGACCTCCGCCTCCTGGTACAGCTTGTCCACCTCGGCCCGGATCTGCGCGGGGGTGAGGACCGGTTCCGCGTGTCCCGTGCCGTCGAACGCGGTCGTGGCCGCCGCGCCCGCCAGAGCGAGCGTGACCGCGGTACGGGCGGCGGGTCCGTCGAGCCGGCGTCCACGGGGCTTTCGGTGTTCCCGGTGTGCTGCCACGAGGGCTTCCACGTCCTTCCGTCGTCCCTGCCGCCGCACCTGCGTCCTGCGGCGGCCGCACGGGGAAGCGGTCCGCCGCAGGACCTTGTGGCGGTGGCGGCCGAGTGCCGTCCGGCTGTACGACGGCTCGCGTGGAGTCGGCCACCTGGGGGAGGACGCTAGGCCCCGTGTCGACAGGGGCGGGACACAACGACCGTAAATCTCCGAAAATGGGCGTCCGGCAGCCATTGATGAACGTCCGGACGTCGTCGTGGACACGCATCGGTCGGTCCCCCGACCGATGCCGCGGACAGGGCCACCTGCCCGGCCGACGGTGGTATGGGCCGGGCTAGGCTCCGGGCCATGGACGTACTCATCAATGTCTTCGTCGCACTGCACATCATCGGCATCGCCTCGCTGTTGGGCGGGTTCCTGACCCAGATGAAGGCGATGGGCGAGGGCACGGCCCGCTTCGGTCCCGCGATGCTGCACGGTGCGCTCACCATGCTGGTCACCGGTGTGGCCCTGGTGGGTCTGAACCAGGCGGACGACCAGACGGTCAACAACCTCAAGATCGGCATCAAGCTGGCGGTGCTGGTCGTGATCCTCGGCCTCGTGTACGTCAAGAGGGACGAGGAGCAGGTCGACAAGGCGCTCTTCGGCGCGGTGGGCGGCCTGACCGTCGCCAACATCTTCATCGCCACGCTCTGGACCTGACCCGCGCGCGGACATGACGGTGCCCGGACGGCTCGGCCGCCCGGGCACCGGTGCGTCCGGCCTCGTGCCGGTCCCGCCGGGCCTCAGGCGGGGCGGACGCTGCCGTAGATCGGCATGTAGTAGATGGACTCCTCGCGGACGTTCGCGCCCGGCTTGGGCGCGTGGATCATCTTGCCGTCGCCGATGTAGATGCCGACGTGGCTGATGTCGTCGTAGAAGAAGACAAGGTCGCCGGGGAGCAGGTCGGCCGTCTCGACACGGGTGCCGACCTTCACCTGGTCCCAGGTGGTGCGCGGCAGGTCCACCCCCGCCGCCTTCCACGCGGCCGCGGTGAGGCCGGAGCAGTCGTACGAGCTCGGGCCCGTCGCGCCCCAGACGTAGGGCTTGCCGATCTGGGCACGGGCGAACGCGAGGACCTTGTCGGCCTTGGCCGCGTACGTGCCGTCGTCGGTGCCGGTGCCGGTCCCCGGGTCGGTGGTGCCTGTTTCCGGG
Source organism: Streptomyces sp. NPDC054847 (assembly GCF_053610925.1). Taxonomy (NCBI): domain Bacteria; kingdom Bacillati; phylum Actinomycetota; class Actinomycetes; order Kitasatosporales; family Streptomycetaceae; genus Streptomyces; species Streptomyces sp. NPDC054847. Next base: position 10,758 of record NZ_JBSGZJ010000115.1, read on the forward strand.
GTGGTCTCGCGCTCCTGCTGCTGCCGCTCGGCCTCCGCCCGGGCCGCCGCCTCCGCCTTCGCCTTGGCCTCGGCCTTGCGACGCGCCTCCTCCTCCTTCTCCCGCTCGATCGCGGCGAGGCGTGCCTTCTCCTCCGCCGTCAGCTCGGAGAGCAGGGCGCGTGCCTCCGCGAGCTTCGTCTGCACCGTCTGCTTGCTGGTGCGCAGGGCCTCCTGGGAGTCCGTGAGGGACTCGAGGCGCTTGGTGGCCTCCGCGCGCTGCTTCGCTGCCGCGGCCCGCTCGGTCTCGTACTCGCTGACGGCCCTGCGCTGCTGGTCCGTCATCCGGTCCATCAGCTGGGTCTGGTCGAAGTACGCCTGGGGGCTGTCCGCGAACATCAGCGCGGCGGTGGGGGTGACGGAACCGGTGCGGTACTGCGCTGCCGCGTAGTTGCCGAGGGCGCGGCGGGACTCGTTCAGCTTCTCCGTGCGATCGGCCGCCTCGTCGAGCAGCCGGTCGACCTCCTGGCGCTTCTCCGCCGTGGCTTCCTTCGCCTTGTTGAACTCCTGCGTCGCGCTGCCGGCCTGCCGGTACAGGTCGTCGACCTTCTTCTGCACCTCTTCGATGCTGGGCTTCGGGTCGGACGGCGCGGCGGTGGCGCTCTGTGTGGAGAGCAGCGTCACACCGGCGAGGGCGGCCGTGGTGAATCCAACGGCGGTGGACGGTTTTGCGGTACGGCTGCGGGGCTTGCGATGCGACGCCAAGGCCGGCATCTCCTTCTTCCGTGGACCGCCTACCGGGTTAGCTGTCGGGTTCGGGCGAACGGAAGACGCCCTACGGACCGAGCGGGGCACGGTCCGATTCACCCCGGTGGTGCTTGGTGGGTCCCCGGTTCCGAACTCCCTCGGGAGAAGCCCGGATTCGGCGCAGGCCGCCCGTTCGGCGTGGTTCGCCGGGAGGGATGCGGGCCGCCTGGTCGAGCACGCTAGCCAACTCGTGCGTCTGCTGTGAAGGTTGATGTTCGATATGTCCGATACATTTTCGTGACCTTTTTCGGGGGCGGGTCGCCGGCCGGCCGACGGTCGCCCCGCGGATCCGACCTGTCACATACCGTGGCGCCCCCCGGTGTCCCGGTGCGGCCACGGTTGTCGGTCCGGCCGCCTAGACTCGTTAAGCGATGAGCAGCCTCTTTGACGACAGCTTCCTGGCGGACCTCCGGCCCGACGCGGACGGGCCCCCGCCGCCGCCCGAGGACCCGGCTCCGGAGCAGCTTCCGGACGACCTCTTCCAGGGCGCCTTCGACGTGCCTCCGGCCCGCGACGGGTACTACCGCGACGGCGCGCCGCGCCCTGTCGTGGACCCCGCCGCCCTGCTCGACGGGCTGAACGAGCAGCAGCGCGCCGCCGTCGTGCACACAGGGTCACCGCTGCTCATCGTCGCCGGCGCCGGCTCCGGCAAGACCAGGGTGCTCACCCATCGCATCGCCCACCTGCTGGGCACGCGCCGGGTCCACCCCGGCCAGATACTGGCGATCACCTTCACCAACAAGGCCGCCGGCGAGATGAAGGAACGCGTCGAGCAGCTGGTGGGCCCGCGCGCCAACGCGATGTGGGTCATGACCTTCCACAGCGCCTGCGTCCGCATCCTGCGCCGCGAGTCCAAGAAGCTGGGCTTCACCTCGTCGTTCTCGATCTACGACGCGGCGGACTCGAAGCGCCTGATGTCGCTGGTCTGCCGTGATCTCGACCTCGACCCGAAGAAGTTCCCGCCGAAGTCCTTCAGCGCAAAGATCTCGAACCTGAAGAACGAGCTGATCGACGAGGAGACCTTCGCCGACCAGGCCGTCGACGGATTCGAGAAGACGCTCGCCGAGGCGTACCGGATGTACCAGGCCCGGCTGCGCGAGGCCAACGCCCTGGACTTCGACGACATCATCATGACCACCGTCCATCTGCTCCAGGCGTTCCCGGACGTCGCGGAGCACTACCAGCGGCGGTTCCGGCACGTCCTCGTCGACGAGTACCAGGACACCAACCACGCTCAGTACACGCTCGTGCGCGAACTGGTGGGCAAGGGGTACGAGGACCTGGAGCCGGCGGAGCTGTGCGTCGTCGGTGACGCCGACCAGTCGATCTACGCCTTCCGCGGCGCGACCATCCGCAACATCCTCCAGTTCGAGGAGGACTACCCGGACGCGACGACGATCCTGCTGGAGCAGAACTACCGCTCCACCCAGACGATCCTCTCCGCCGCCAACGCCGTCATCGAGCGCAACGAGTCCCGCCGCCCCAAGAACCTGTGGACGAACGCCGGCGCCGGCGCCCAGATCACCGGCTACGTCGCGGACACCGAGCACGACGAGGCACAGTTCGTCGCCGACGAGATCGACCGGCTCACGGACACGGGCGAGGCGAAGGCCGGCGACGTCGCCGTCTTCTACCGCACGAACGCCCAGTCGCGTGTCTTCGAGGAGATCTTCATCCGCGTCGGCCTGCCCTACAAGGTCGTCGGCGGTGTGCGCTTCTACGAGCGCAAGGAGGTCCGCGATGTGCTGGCCTACCTGCGGGTTCTGGCCAACCCCGAGGACAACGTCCCGCTGCGCCGCATCCTGAACGTGCCCAAGCGCGGCATCGGCGATCGCGCGGAGGCGATGATCGACGCCCTCGCGCTGCGCGAGAAGATCACCTTCCCGCAGGCGCTGCGCCGTGTCGACGAGGCGTACGGCATGGCGGCCCGCTCGGCCAACGCGGTCAAGCGGTTCAACGTGCTGATGGAGGAGCTGCGCACGATCGTCGACTCGGGCGCGGGCCCGGCCGTAGTGCTGGAGGCCGTGCTGGAGCGAACCGGTTATCTCGCGGAGCTCCAGGCGTCCACGGACCCCCAGGACGAGACGCGCATCGAGAACCTCCAGGAACTCGCCGCCGTGGCGCTCGAGTTCGAGCAGGCCCGGGGCGACGAGGAGGGCACCGGCACACTCGCCGAGTTCCTCGAGCAGGTGGCGCTCGTCGCCGACTCCGACCAGATCCCCGACGAGGACGAAGAGGGCACCGGCGTCATCACGCTGATGACCCTGCACACCGCCAAGGGCCTCGAGTTCCCTGTCGTGTTCCTCACCGGCATGGAGGACGGCGTCTTCCCGCACATGCGGGCCCTCGGGCAGACGAAGGAGCTCGAGGAGGAGCGGCGCCTGGCCTATGTGGGCATCACTCGAGCCCGTGAGCGGCTCTATTTGACCCGGTCCTCGATGCGCAGCGCCTGGGGACAGCCGTCGTACAACCCGCCGTCGCGGTTCCTCGAGGAGATCCCAGGTCAGCACCTGACCTGGAAGCGGACGGGTCCGATGGCGGCCCCCGCCGGACCGACGTCCGGCATCGCCTCTTCGCTGTCGTCCTCCCGTTCGCGCGGCGGCGCCTCCGGCTTCGCTACGCGGCGGACGAGCGACAAGCCGGTGATCTCGCTGGCCGTGGGCGACCGGGTCACGCACGACCAGTTCGGCCTGGGGACCGTGGTCGAGGTCAAGGGTTCGGGGTCCGAGGCGCAGGCGACGATCGACTTCGGGGACGAGAAGCCGAAGAGGCTGCTGCTCAGATACGCCCCGGTCGAGAAGCTCTGACGACGGTGTTCGGCCCCTGCGGGGGCCGGCACCCCGGACATGCCGGGACGCGGACGTCAGGCGTGCGCGGACAGCTGTCTCCACGACCGTGCGCACAGGGGCACGCCGACGCCCGTCCGTGCGGGCACGCTTGACGCGGCTTCGACGGGCCGGCCGGGTCTATGCGGGATCGAGGCCGTGGCTGCGCAGCCAGGGCAGCGGGTCTATGGCCGCGCCGCCGCCGGGCCGGACCTCGAAGTGGAGGTGCGGTCCGGTGGAGTTGCCCGAATTGCCCGAGTAGGCGATGACGTCACCGGCCTTGACGTAGCCGCTGCGGATCTTGGTGCTGCTCAGGTGGCAGTACCAGGTCTCCGTGCCGTCGGCCGCGGTCACGATGGCCATGTTGCCGTAGGCGCTGTTCCACTGGGTGCGGACGGTGCCGTCCGTCGCGGCCATGACCTCGGTGCCGTACTGGACGGGGAAGTCGATACCGCTGTGCAGAGACATCCAGTTGACGCCGGACTGGCCGTAGTACGCGCTGAGTCCGTCCTGCTTCACCGGCAGCACGAACTTGGGGCGGAGGGCCTCGCGGCGGGCTGCCTCTTCCTCGCGCTTCTTCTTCTCCGCCGCCTGGCGCGCCTTGAGGTCGATGCGTTCCTGGGTGCGGGAGGCCCGGTCCCCGAAGTCACGGGCGTCGGCGCTGAGCGCGGCGAGCTGCGTGTCCATGGCGTTGTTGGCGGCGACCGGCTGCACGGAGGCGGGGTCGGCGGCTGCCACGTTGGTCTTGTCGTCCGTCGTCCCGCTCTCGCCGCCGAGGCCGCTGACGGACGCGGCGGCGATGCCGGCGACGCCCATGACACAGGCCGAGGGAACGGCGACGGTGAGGAGCGCCGAGCGCTTGGCGGGGGTGCGGCGGCGGCCGCGGCTACCACCGGAGCGACGGACCGGGCGGGGCGAGACGGGTGTGGCGGGCACGGCGGTCATGGTCCGGGTCATCGCGTCGTGATCCGGAACGTCGTCGCTCCGCGGAGCGTCCGGGTCGGTGTCGGCCTCAGTGCCGTACTCGGCCTCGTAGCCGGTTTCGGCGTCCGTCGCCGCGGCCTCGGGCTCGGCGTCCTGCGGTGCCTCGAAGGTGTAGCCGTACGTTTCGCCTGCTTCGTACCCAGGTGCTTCGTACTGCGGGCCGGTCTCGTACGCCTCGCCGGTCTCGTGCGCCTCGCCGGTCTCGTGCGCCGGGAGCGGCTCGTAGGCGTCGCCCGTCGGGTACGCGCCGTAGGCCTCGTAGGTCTCGTAGCCGGCCTGCGGGGTGAACTCCTGCTCCGGCACGAACTGTTGCGGAACGAGTCCTTCGGGCGTGGCCGTTGCGGAGTTCCAGGCCGTGGCGTCGTAGGCGCCGCTGTCGAAGGTGCCGGGCGCCCACTGGGCGGTCGCGTCGTAGGCGAAGGCCGCGGCGGCCGTCTCGTACTGGCCGGTGCCGCCCGCCTCGTTCCAGGCGCTCGCGTCCCACTGGCCGGTGGTGTCGTACTGCGCGTACTGCTGCTGCTCGTACTGCGCGTCGTACGAGGGCTGTTGGGCCTGCTGGGCCGTCGCGTAGGCGTCGTGCCCGGTGCTTCCTTCGCCGCCGGCGTTCCACTGGGACGAGTCGTACTGGCCGCTGTGGCCCGCCTCGTAACTTCCCGGCATGGCGCCGAAGAGCGGGTCGGAGTCGAAGCTGCCGGTGGCGTACCCGCCGTACCCGGCGTTGGTGTGCTGGTCGTTCACCAACTTCTCTCTCGCCTCGACAGCAGGACCTGTTTCCGGAGCCACCTGTTTGCACAGGGGGCCCCAGGGGGAAGCAGTGGCGCGACTGTACCCGGCGGTACGCGACGGCGACAATCTTCGGAGGCATCTACGCAATCAGGAAACGGGCATTCAGTCGCGTTTCGGCGGCCCAAGGGCAGAGCTTTGGCCCTACGTTCGAGAAGTGTTCGATGAATCGGTCTCGAAGGGCACCTCAAGCGACGGACGCGGCGCCCGGAGAAGAGCCCGCTTCCGACACGCCCGACTCGAGAGCCTCGCGGATGCCGTCGGCGACGGCGGGGTGAACAGGCAGTGCGAGATGGCCGATTCCGCTCACTCGCACGTTCTGCACGAGAAGGTCCGGATGGTCGAGGCGGGCCGTCTCCACCGGCGACATGATCCGGTCCAGATCGCTCCAGAAGCTGACGAACCGGGTGCGGCAGCCGGGCGCGGGCATGCGCAGCTCCTCGATCACCGGCGACTCCGGCCGCATCTGCCGCACGATCGGGTGGGCGCTCGCGAGCGGGGCGACGGCCGTGCCCGAGTGCGGGGTGCCGAGCGTGACGAGCGTGCGGACGCGGTTGTCGCCGCCCAGGCGCTGGACGTAGTAGCGGGCGATCAGACCGCCCAGGCTGTGCCCGACGATGTCGATCTCGGGGTGGCCGGTGCGGGCGCAGATCTCCTCGACATGGCGGCCGAGCAGATCGGCGGCGGCACGGATGTCGCAGGTGAGCGGCGAGTAGTTGAGGCACTCGACATGGCGCGAGCCCTGCCGGGCGAGGGCGCGGCGGAGCAGCACGAACACCGACCGATTGTCGACGAAGCCGTGGAGCAGGACGGTGGGGACGGCGTCCGGTGTGCCGGGCAGGCGGCGCGCGGCCCCGGCGCCCGCACGGGCGCCGTCGTCGGTTCCCGCGTGGGGACGCGGGCGGGGGCGGCGCTCCGGGGTGAGGCCGGTCGGATAGAGCAGCAGGTGCCCGGCCAGGATCGCCAGCTCCAGAACGGTCGCGCGCAACAACGCGGCGGACCACTTCACCGGCAGCGTCATGGGAAAGGGAGGCAGGACCCTCATGACGACCTCCTCCCGTACGGCACGACGGGGGCGGCTCTGCCCCGCGTGCCCTCATGGGAAGCGCGCTCGGACCGGCGCGGTCGTCTGCCCGCGCCGCCGGTGTCGCACCCCCGGGCCGTGCGGCTGTCGGGCCGGTGGGGCGCCGACCCGTTGTGGTCCTGCGGCGGCTCCCCGTGCGACCCG
>NZ_JBSGZJ010000116.1:0-17225 GCF_053610925.1 Streptomyces sp. NPDC054847
TCCCCGCGCTCGGCCGGCCGCAAGCTGGCCGTGCGCGGGGAGCAGTGCGAGGTCCTGGCGCTCGAAGAGAGCGTCTTCGACGGCATCGACGTCGCGCTCTTCCTGGTGCCCGGTGAGGTGTCGGAGCGCTGGGCGCCCGTCGCCGTCGCCAAGGGCGCGGTCGTCGTGGACGCGTCGCCGGCCTTCCGGGCCGACCCGGACGTGCCGCTGGTCGTACCCGAGGTCAACCCGCACGCCGTACGGGTGCGCCCGCGCGGCATCGTCGCCGGCCCGCACGACACCACGCTCGCCATGATCCCGGCCGTCGGCGCGCTCCACGCCGAATTCGGGCTGCGCGAACTGGTCGTCTCGTCCTACCAGGCCGTCAGCGGCGCCGGACGTGACGCCGTGGCTGCCCTGCGCAAGCAGCTGTCCATGGTCGCCGGCACGGAACTGGGCACCGGACCCGGAGACGTACGGCGGGCGGTGGGCGACGACCTCGGGCCGTTCCCCGCGCCGCTCGCCCTCAACGTGGTTCCCTGGACGGGGATACTCGCCGACGACGGCTGGTCCTCCGAAGAGCTCGGGCTATGCGCGGAGACCCGCAAGATCCTCGGTCTGCCGGGGCTGAAGGTCGCGGCCACCTGCGTACGCGTGCCGGTGCTCACCACCCACTCGCTGTCGGTGCACGCCCGCTTCGAGAACGAGATCACCGTGGAGCGGGCGCACGAGGTCCTCGCGACCTCGCCCGGTGTCGTCCTCTACGACAACCCGGAGGCGGGCGACTTCCCCACGCCCGCGGACGTGGTCGGGACGGACCCGACATGGGTGGGGCGGGTGCGGCGGTCGCCGGACGACCCCTGCGCCCTCGAGATGTTCGTGTGCGGCGACAATCTCCGCAAGGGCGCGGCCCTCAACTCGGCGCAGATCGCGGAGGCCGTGGCCGCCGAGTACCGCTCAGGGGCGGGCGGCGGCAGGAGCGCCGGGACGATCTCGTAATCTCGTGGTCCCAGCAGTTAATCCGACGCGATTCCGTGGGGGTCCTTTGTAGGATCTGTGGACGCCCTGTGAGGAAGTCGAAATCTGTACCACTTGAACTGGGGCATCGGCATGTTTGATAGTTCGCTTTCCCCTTGCTGCAACCGGTAGTTGGGCGGGAAGCGTCTTTGCGCACCTCGGCACGGTGCTGCAAAAAATTGGGCATTGGGGAAGAGCGGTGCGCATGCGGACATTTGGTCCACCGTCAAAAGCGGTGGCGTACGCGTACAACCCTGGCGGGGGGAAGCGTGTCCAACTGGCGTGGCAGAGGTTCTCGACATCGCAAGGGTCCCGGTACGAGGCGCAGCAGTGCGCCCGCTCCGCCGGCCCCGCCCGGCCGGCGGCATGCCGGTGATCGCTCCCATGCCCGCTTCGCGGACGTCACGCGTCCCGTCCCAGCGGCAGGGCGCTGACGACGCCATGGCCACGGGCACCACCGTCGACCACCTCACCGAGACCTACCGCGCCCACTACCGGTCGCTGCTGGGTCTCGCCGCGCTGCTCCTCGACGACACGGCCTCCTGCGAGGACGTGGTCCAGGAGGCCTTCATCCGGGTCCACTCGGCGCGCAACCGCGTGCGTGACCCGGAGAAGACGCTCGCCTACCTGCGGCAGACCGTGGTCAACCTTTCGCGTTCCGCGCTCCGCAGGCGCATCCTCGGCCTCAAGCTGCTCTCGAAGCCCATGCCCGACATGGCGAGCGCCGAGGAAGGCGCGTACGACCAGCTGGAGCGGGACGCGCTCATCAAGGCGATGCGCGGGCTTCAGCGGCGTCAGCGCGAGGTGCTGGTGCTGCGATACTTCGCCGACATGACCGAGGCACAGGTCGCCGAGACCCTCGGAGTCTCACTCGGCTCGGTGAAGGCGTACGGCTCACGGGGTATCGCGGCGTTGCGCGTCGCCATGGAGGCCACCAAATGAGCGGGCACGAACGCGAGCACGAGCATGAACGCGAGCATGAACGCGAGCGCGAGCAGAGCGCTGGGCATTACGGGCCGGACGGGCCGTCTGACGACCGGACTGGGAACGAGATTGTGAACAACGGGCCGACCGATGACCTCGGCACGGAGATCGGGACCGACGAGGACGCGCTGCGGCGGCTGCTGCACGGTGTCGTCGAGGACATCCAGCCTTCCGCCGGCGCGCTGGACCACCTGCGCAGGGCGGTACCGGCGCGGCGGGCACGCAAGAGGCAGGCACTCGTCGGAGCGGCCGCCGCGGCACTGCTGATCGGCACCGCCGTCCCCGCGTTCGTCCACGTGGCGAACTCGAACGGTAGCGGCAGCGCGAACCCGGTCAACGCCGGGCACGGCGAACAGGCCCAGGGCGGCACGGGCAACGCCCCGGGCGTCACCGGCGGGGACAACGGCACCAAGGGGCCCACGCAGGGCACCGGCCCGGCGGTGCCGCCGGGCCCCAGCACCGGAGCGAACCCGCCGACCGCGCAGCCCAGTGGCGGTGGTGACGGCGGCTCCGGCGCGGTCCAGCCACCTGCTGTGGGCGAGGTGCAGACCTGTGAGGCCGGGCAGCTGAGCGTCTCCACGGAGACGGGCGCACCGGACGGCGAGGGCAAGGTGTACGGCACCTTCCGCGTCACCAATGTCTCGGCCACCGACTGCATCATCGGTCGATCCACGATCGGCTTCCACACGTCCGGCGCGGCCGACCAGACGCGGATCAGCGTGGTGCGTCACGTCGCGGGCGACGCGGCGGGCGGTCTGCCCGACCCGTCGCCTTCGGACACGGACGTGGCGGTCGCGATGGCGTCCGCGTCGTTCGCGATGAAGTTCGCCTGGGTCCCCTCCGACACCTGCCCGACCGCGGAACCCTCGCCCGACCCCTCACCCACCGAAGGTGACGTCTCAGGGGGCGGCGGCGGCCAGGGCGGTGGCACCGGCGATACCGGCGGGAGCGCGGCGGAGCCGCAGCTCATGACGGAGGACGGCGTCAAGGAGGGCAGCGTGACGGTCACCTACTCGGCGCTGGGCGGCGGCGTGTACGGACAGTCGCTCGTCCCGAACGCGTGCGCCGGAACGATCTACCACACGGGTGTGCTGACGGGCCAGTGACGTCCACGCCGCGGGTCCACAGGGACTGACGGCCGGGCCGAGTCGCCGGGCAGGCGGCGGCGCCTCCAGGGCCCGCCGGGCAGATGGCGCCGCTTCCTAGGTCCGCCGGGCAGGGCGGGGTTGCGGCCGCCGGTGTCCGCCGGGCAGGCGGGGTTGCGGCCGCCGGTGTCCGCCGGGCAGGCGGGGTTGCGGCCGCCGGTGTCCGCCGGGCAGGCGGACAGGCGGGGCAGGGCGGGGCCGCGCCGGTGGTCGGACCCATGGGCGTCGGTGCGCAGGTCCGCGGGGCGGCAGGTCAGCGCCGGTGGCCGGGACCCGACGCGCCTGGGATCGCGGGGCCGAGCCGTTGGACAGGGCGGTGGGCAGGACCGGCAGGAATTACGTCGTCGGGTGCTGGGGCAGCGCCGGTGTGCCGGAGCCCGCCAGGATCGGGGCCCGAGCCTCCCGACCGGGAGCATGCGGCAGGCCGGATCGTCAGGCGGCGGTCTCGGGATCCAGGCCGAGCGCCCGGTCCCGCTCCGCCTCCGCCTCGCGGCGGACCAGGCGGAACCACATGAAGAGCACGAAGCCCGCGAAGACGAACCACTCGCCCGTGTAGCCCAGGTTCTGGAAGGCCTTGAGGTCGAGGCCGCTGTTCTCCGGTGCTGACGCCGGAACGGCCGTCAGGCCGCTGTCCGCCGTCGACAGCGTGACCCACGCGTCGTACACGTCGTCCGGCACCAGGTTCACCAGTGACGCCGCGCTGATCATGCCCAGCTGTCCGGCCGGCAGACCGCCGGCCGTGTGCACCCCGTCGCTGCCGGTCGACTCGGAGGCCTGAAGCGCTCCCGTGACCATGACCTCGCCCGCCGGAGCGGCCGGGGCCCGGCCGCCCTCGGGCATCCAGCCGCGGACCACGGGCAGCATCCGGCCGTTGTCCGTCTCCAGCAGCGTCAGCACGTACGAGCCGCGCCTGCCGTCGAGTTCCCGCCCGGGGACGAGGAACTGCTCGCCGTACCGGCCCGACGCCGTGGCCAGCCGGCCCGACGTCTCCTTGTCGACGGGCAGCAGCTCGTCCAGCGGCGCTGCCTTCTGGTCCGCACCCGGCTTCCGCTCCGCCTCACGGTGGGAGTCGACGCGGTCCTCGAACCTGCCCAGCTGCCACGAGCCCATGAAGACGCAGAACGGGATCGCCAGCAGGACGAAGACGTTGATCCCCCACCAGCGGGGCGTCAGCAGGAATCGGTACACCCCTCCACGGTACGGAACACCCCGGCCGTTCTCGGTGCCGGGGCCGTCGACAGGCCGGTCCGACGGGCCGGCGCCGCCGACGGGCCGGCCTGTCCCGTCAGGTCACCGCTGCGTCGCCGCCCCCTTCAGATACCTCTCCGCGAAGTCGATCTCCAGCCGCACCTGCTTGATCCGCTCCTCCACCACGAGCGAGCCGTGCCCGGCGTCGTACCGGTACACCTCGTGGACCGCGCCGCGGGCCGCCAGCCTGTCGACGTAGTTGTCGATCTGCCGTATCGGGCACCGCGGGTCGTTGACACCGGCCGAGATGTAGACCGGGGCCCGGACCGCGTCCACATACGTCAGCGGTGACGAGGCCTCGTAACGCTCCGGCACCTCTTCCGGGCTGCCGCCGAACAGAGTGCGGTCCAGCGCCTTCAGGTTCTCCATCTCGTCGTGGTACGAGGTGACGAAGTCGGCGACCGGGACCGCCGCCAGGCCGACCGCCCACGCCTCCGGCTGGGTGCCGAGCCCCAGCAGGGTGAGATAGCCGCCCCACGAGCCGCCCGCCAGGACGAGCTTGGCCGGGTCGGCGAGGCCCGAGCCGACCGCCCACTCACGGACCGCCGTGATGTCCTCCAGCTCGATCAGTCCGACGCGGTGCTTCAGCGCGTCCGTCCACTCGCGGCCGTAGCCCGTGGAGCCCCGGTAGTTCACACGGACGACCGCGTAGCCGTGGTCGATCCAGGCGGCGGGGCCCGCCGCGAAGGCGTCGCTGTCGTGCCAGGCGGGACCGCCGTGGATCTCGAAGACCGTGGGCAGCGGCCCCTCCGTACCGGCCGGCTTCTGCACCAGGGCGTGGATACGGCCGCCGGGGCCCTCGACCCAGACGTCCTCGACCGGCACCGAGGCGGGCGCCTTCATACCGGGCGGGTCGAGGACCACGCCGCCGCCGGTCGAGCGGACGCTCGGCGGCTGGGCCGCCGACGACCACAGATACTCCACCGTGCGGTCCGGCCTGGCGGTCGCGCCCGAGACCGAGCCGGCCGGGGTCTCGATCTGCGTCAGCGCGCGGGTCGCCAGGTCGTAGCGCCACAGCTCGCCGCGGGCCTCGAAGCTGTGGGCGACCAGCAGCGCGGAACCGTCCGGATACCACTCGGCGTTCACATCGCCCGGCAGCTCGATGCCGAGCTCGGTCTCCTCGCCGGAGGCGATGTCCCAGATCATGGGCTCCCACCGGCCGCGCCGCTGGTGCCCGACAAGCAGCCTGGTGTCGCCGTCGACCGGCGCGAAGCCGAGGACCTCGAGGCCCAGCTCCTCCGTGCCGCCGCGGGTGTCGTCCAGTTCGGCGACCGTGCTGCCGTCGAGGCGGGTCACGCGCAGCGCGGAGTGCATGGCGTCGCCGTGTTCGGTGTGCTCGATCGCGAGCAGCGAGCCGTCGTGCGAGAGGTCGCCCACCCCCGCCGACTCACGGTGCCGGTAGATCTCGACGGGCGCGGCACCCTCCCGTACGACATGGATCGTCGTGCCGTCCTCGTCGGTGGAGCGGCCGACGACGGCGGTGGTGCCGTCCCGGCCGATGGCGAGACCCGCCGGGTAGGAGGGCTCCAGGCCGGGCGCGGCGGGCACGTCGTCCCCGCCGTGGAACGGCTGCCGCATCCAGATGCCGAACTCGTCGCCGTCGGTGTCGGAGAACCACCACACGGCCTCGCCGTCAGGGGTGAGTATGCCGTCCGTCGTACCGTTCGGACGGTCGGTGACCTGGCGCTGCTCGCCCGTGGACCGGTCCCAGGCATACAGCTCGTACGTCCCCGTCGCGTTCGAGACGAAGAGGGAACGGTCCGGTGCGTCCTCCGCCCAGTCGGGCAGCGAGACGCGCGGCGCCCGGAACCGCTTCTCCCAGTCGGGCACGGGAGGGTTGACGGGCATGTCGGGCGTGGTGGGTGCGTCGCTCATGCCCCCAATGAAAGCGGATTTCGCCCGCGTCCTCCGCAGCCTGTGGATAACTTCGCCCGCAGCCTGCTTCCCGGCCGCCGGAACGACCACGGCAGCGACAGGTCACCCGGCTGCCTCGCCAGGGCTCGCCCGCCAAGGCCCGCCGCCAAGGTCCCCGTCAAGGCTGCGGCGGCACATGGCGCAGCAGGCGGTTACCGGGCTGCCACAGGCCCCCCGCCGGATGACGGCGGCCCCGGCGGCCTCGACGACCCGCCGCCGTCGGAGGGTGGCGGCCCCGTCGGCTCTGAAAGCACCAAGGGCCCAGGCGGGTCCGTCGGGGAGGCCGCGTGGCGTCCCTGCGGCCGTGGCAGGAGGTGGCGCGGGTCAGCGGCCCGCGTGATCGCGGACTCGACCGCCGCCACCCGGTCGGCGAGCAGCCCGAGAGCGGCGACGGCCCGTGCCATCGGGTCGCCGTCCGGTCCGCCGAGGGCCTGGGCGCGCACGTACCGCGTCCTGATCTCCTCCCAGCGCGCCTCCTGTTCCCCGGTCAGCGTCCCCCGCAGCTCCGCCAGCTTGAGCAGGGCCGCCTCGGCGCCCGTCGTCAGCGTCTGAGCCTCGCCCGTGTAGTGGTCCTCGATCACGGCGGCCAGTTCGGCGTCGTTCATCACCGGGCTGATCCGCTCCACGATCTTGTTCATGTTGCGGTAGGAGCCCTGGAGCCGGAACGGCGGTTCCGAGCGGGTCTCGTCACTGCTCGCCGCGGAGGCGATGTACGCGGAGTTCACGGCGAGGACCGTGCGCCGGGCGGTCAGCAGATGCCGCAGCACCGCAAGGATCTGTTCCAGCTCGGCCGGTGCGTAGGAGTGGCCGAGCATGTCGGCCCGCACGGTCGCGTCCTCGGACGCGAGGCGCACCAGCAGCTCCAGTTCGGTCCGGTCGCGGCCCGCCAGGGGAGCCAGCAGCGGGTGGGAGGTGAGCGCGTTCTCGACGAAGCTCAGCGCGAACGCGTCCTCCTTGCCCGTCAGCACGTCCCCCAGGTTCCACACGTCGGCACGGTTCGCGAGCATGTCCGGGATCCGGAACCGCTGCCCCGACTCGGTGTACGGATTGCCCGCCATGCACACCGCGAAGCGCTTCCCGCGCAGGTCGTAGGTGCGGGTCGTGCCCCGCCACACGCCCTCCATGCGGCGCTGCGCGTCGCACAGGGAGATGAACCTCTGCAGCAACTCGGGCGAGGTGTGCTGGATGTCGTCCAGGTACAGCAGAACGTTGCTGCCCGCCCCCAGGGCGAAATTGATCTTCTGGACCTCCTGGCGGGCTGTCGCGTTCGGCGCCTCCTCGGGATCCAGCGAGGTCACCGCCCGCCCCAGCGCGGGGCCGTTGACCTTGACCAGGAGCAGACCGAGCCGGTCGGCGACGTACTCCATGAGCGTCGTCTTGCCGTAGCCGGGCGGGGAGACCAGCAGGAGCAGTCCGTTGCTGTCGGTGCGCCGGGACTCGTCGGCCGTGCCGAGCTGCTTGGCCAGGTTGTCGCCGATCAGCGGCAGGTAGACCTCGTCGATGAGACGGTTGCGCACGAACGCCGGCATCACCCGCGGCCGGTGCTCGTCCAGTCGCAGCATGTCCCGCTCGGCGGCCGCCAGGGCGGTCCTGTGCCGCTGGTACGCGCGGAACCCGGGAGTCACCTGCTCGCGGAAATGCCGTGCGCGAGGCAGCAGTTCGTCGATCCGTACGGTCATCGACCGGCGCTCGATACGCGGGTGGCTGCCCAGCAGTCCCTCGACGTGCTCGGTGAGCTGCGCCGCGCACTCGTACCGGGCGATGCCGGGGCAGAGCTCGACCGCGACGGCCTCCGCGAGGTCGGTGGTGTCGGCGCCGGTCGCCTCGGTGTAGGCGCCCAGCCAGTTCTCCACGACCTGCCGCCGGGCCGGGAGGTCGTCGCGGAGGGCATCGACGTCCTCCTCGTAGGCGGAAGTGCCCACCGTGCGGCGGAACTTCTCCAGCAGCGTGCGCGCGGAAGTGCTCGTCACGAACCCGTCAGGGCCGCACGTCAGCTCCTCGAAGAGGTACTCCGCGGCGAGCGTGTCCCCCATCCCCTGTGCCATCTCTGCCCGGAACGCGCCGATCGCCGGCGCCAGACCGAACGTCTCCCGGGCCCGCGCCAGCGACACCGCCCGCCGCGTCCACGCGATGCGCCGGGCCTCGTCGGTGCCGTGCGCCCAGAACAGCTGCGCCGTGGCCCGCGCCCCCGGTGGGTGGCGCAGCAGCCCGGCCCGCTCGTGCAGCCGCAGCAGCGCGCCGAGGATCAAGGCCGCGTCGTGGTCGTGCACACCGCGCTCGTAGCCCTCGTCGTAGGAGGCCTCGGCCGCCTTCCGTACGAGGTCCGTGAGTTCGGCGCCTGCCAGGGCCGCGGCGCCGTGCTCGTCGAGCAGCCGGGCGGCCAGGTGCTCGGCGCGGTACACCGACGCGTTCTCCGAGGGCAGCGTCTGCTCCCAGTACGGGCGGGTGTCCGCGAAGCCGGGAGCTGCCGCGTCGGTGACCGGTGAGCGGTAGTCCGTGCCGGTGAGCGCGAAGGCGAGTCCGTCGCCCTGCGGCACGAGCGTCAGCTCGAACGGCTGGGTGTTCACCGCGAACCGGTGACGGCCGAGCCGGATCGCGGAGCCGCCGTCCGCGTACAGGTCGGTCCGGTCGCGCAGGGCCCGTGCCGCCTCCTGGCGCGCGGCCTTCAACTGCCCTTCGAGTTCCTCCGCCCGCGCACCGTCGCCCAGTTCACGCAGTTCGTCCGCGGTACGGCGGACTTTGGCGACCATCGGGTCGGAAGCGAAGTAGGTGTTGATCCCGTCGGTGTCGCCGAGGGACGCGAGGCGCCGGGAGATGGTCTCCAGGACCCGTTCCGCCGAACCGGCCAGCCGCTCGGCGCGGCGGGCGCGCGCGTCCTGGAGGGTCTGCCGCCGCGACGCGAACGCCTCGTACACCTCGGTCCGCTTCGCGCCCAGCTGCGCCAGGAAGTCGTCGGACTCGGCGAACCGCGACTCCAGGTTCTCCAGCCGCAGCAGCAGCGCGGCGAGCTGCTCGTCGCATGCCTTCGGGTCGGAGGCGACCGCGAGCGCACCGGTCACCGCCTGCGCCAACAGGGCCAGTTCCGCGGCGAACTCCGCCATGCCCTCGCGGGCGAGGAGCTCCCTGCGGCGACCGTCGAGCGTGGCCCGCGCCCGGTTGAGACCGCCGAGCACCTCCGCGATCCGCTCCAGGACCGAGGTTCGGACGACCGCGTCACCGATGTCCAGGCCGGCGACCACCTCGGTGACCGTACGCAGCCCTTCCGCCTGCGCGTCGAGCCGCTCGCCTACCGGTGCGGCCTCCGCGACGGTCCGGATCGCCTCCGCCTCCGCCGTCAGCCGCTCTATCTCGACGTGGTGCCCCGCGAAGGCGTCCTCGCGCCCGAGGTATGCCACGGCCCGCTGCGCGAAGGAGGCGATGTCGGCGTCGGTGTCGGCGGCGAGAGCGTCGATACGGCCGGTGTCGGCGTACCGCAGCTCCTTGAGCGTGATCAGCTCGCCCTGTGCGCGGCGCAGCCCGGTCAGCCCCTCGACCCACTCGCCCGCGCCGCGCGGCGTCCCGCCCCGCAGCCGGCGCACCTGTCCCGCGATCCGCGCAGCCGCCTCGTCCAGCGCGCGGGCGGCCTGTGCCGTCAGCTCCCGCACGGTCTCGTACTCGGTGACGATCTGCTCGGCCGTCGCCCGCACTCCGGCGAGCGGGCTGCCGAGGTCGCCCAGCTCGGGATCGGCCAGCCAGTGGTACGCGTCCATGGCACGGGTGCAGGCGGCGAACAGCGCCTCGTAGACGCCGGTGGCGGGACTGTCCTGGGTCTCTGTGACGGCGCCGGCCAGGGACAGACAGTCGGAGATGCCGCGCACCAGGTCCGCGTTGCCGACGACGGCCAGCGGACCCTCCCCGGCGGGGCGGGCCGCGGCGTAGGTGTCGGAGACGAACGGCGACTGCCAGCGCTGCGCCGGGTGGACCCTGCCCGGCTCCTCGCCGTCCGCGCGCAGCACCAGCAGCGTGCCGTCCTCGAAGAGGGCGCAGCCCTGGCAGAGCACCGGGGTGGCGACGGACTTGCGGATCACGTTGTACGGCAGCAGCAGGCTCCGGCCCTCCACACGGGCGTGGAAGACGAACATCACGTCCTCGCCGTTCGGTGACCGCACCGTCCGCTCGAACTCGAGCGCGCCGATCAGCCCGGCGTCGATGTCGAAGGTCCGCGCGGTGCCGCTCGCCGTGAGGTAGTAGCCGCCGGGGAAGACGATGCCCTGGTCCTCGGGCAGCCTGCGGCACGCCTGCCCGATGCCGTCCAGCCGCACCACCGTCCCCGTGACCGTGTTGTGGACGAGGTGGCGGTACGCCTCCTCCTTGTACGGGCGGATGCGCAGCAGGACGAGCGGACCGACGCGGGCGTGCTCGATCTCGGCGTCCCCGAGGGGCTGGAGCGGTTCGACGACCGGCTCGGCGTGGATGCCTTCGGCCGTCTCCGTGTCGTCCTCGGTCTTCACCGTCAGGAAGCCCCCGACGGTCGAGACGAACACCTCACCGCCGACGGACACGTGCGGATGGCGGCCGAGCACATGGTCGTCGCGGGTGGCGGCCGTCCACTCGAAGTCGTGGGACGGCGGGAGCACATGGTCGCGCTCGCCCCGCGCGTCGAGGAAACGCGCGGTCCCTTCCGGCGTCAGCTCCCAGCGCAGCACCCGGATGTCGTCGGCCTTGTCGCCGGTACGGAAGACGGCCAGCAGCCGGCCGTCGACGCGACGCAGCCGGAGGAGACGGGCCCCCTGGTAGTAGCGGTGCAGCGCCTCGAACTCACCGCGGAAGTCCGGGTCGTCGAGGAGGCCGGGCACGGCGTCCTCCGCGAGCCGGTTCAACTCGCGGTCATGGACGGCGAAGACATCACCGACCGTGGTGCGAGCCCGCAGCCCCGGAGACACGTTGTGGCCGAGCAGCAGACGGTCGCCGACAGCGACGACGTCACGCGGCAGGCTGTTGCTCTCCGTACGGAGGTGCTCGGTGCCGGTGAGCCGCAGCTCCATCGAGCCGAAGGTCTCGATGCGGCGGGTGTTGAGCTCCTCGGCCCGCCGGGCGAGCTCCGAGGCATGTGCGCCGAGCCGGTCGCGCAGCACCTCGTACGTACCGGAGTCCGGGCTGCCGGCGTGCGGCTCTTCGGCGGTGTGCGTGGTCATGTGGCTGTGCTCGCTTCCTGCGCGGGGCACGCGGCCCGAGGTACGTCTGCCGGGAACGGAGGGGCTTTTGTGGCCGGCCCCTTCCCGGCCGGGCGATCTCTGGCCGGATCCGGTGGGGATGCCGTCCGGCCACGAGAGGTGTGTGGGCGTCCCGGCCGTCCGTGGCGGCGCCGTACGCCACCCCGGACGGCAGGACCCGACCCCGCACCCGCCCGGCGCTGCTGACCCCCGTCCGGCAGCACCGGTCCGTGTGCGGGCGGTATCAGGCGGCCGGGGCCGAGCCGTTGACCGTCGTGGCGCCGGCCGGTACGTGACCGTCCGCGAGCGCCCCGACCGGGGTGTCGGCGATACCGAGCCGGTCGGCCATGTCCAGCAGCGGCTTGAGCTGCGCGCCGCCGCCCGACTTCATCAGCCGCATCAGCAGAGCCGACACCGTCAGATTCCGCACATCACCGGTGGACACCGGACCCAGGACCGACGTCAGGTCGTCGGTGAAGCTCGACGTACCGTCCAGCCACGGCTTCGCCAGCGTCTGCGCCGTCTCCGAGTTCCGCACGAACGAGTCCACGCCCTTGCCGAGCGAGATCGACGACATGAGCCGGTCGAAGAAGACGGACTCCCCGCCGACGATGCTGATGTCGGCGTTCTCCAACCCCGTGGCCAGCACCGTCGCCTGGGCCTGTGCGACCTGCCGCTGGACCTCCAGCCCCGCCAGCCGGACGTCCTTGTCCGCCTCGAGGCGCAGCCTGTACTCCTCGTGTCCGCGCGACGCCTCGTCGAGGGCCGCCATCGCAGCGGCCTTCTCGGTGAGGCCCGCCGCCTCCGCCTTCAGCTTGTCGCCGACGGCCGCCGCGTGCGCCGCGCCCTTCGCCCGTACGCCCTCCGCCTCCGCGAGCAGCCGGGCCTGCTCGGCGCCGGCCTCGGCACGGCCGGCCTTCTCGATCGCGTCGGCCTCCTTCTCGCGGACCTGGACGGCCGCGAGACCTGCCGCCGCGGCCTCCGCCTGGATGCCTTCGGCGAGCCGCAGCTTGGCGCGGGCGTCGAGGTCCGCGGACTTGACCCGGGCCTCCGCGAGCGTGATCTCCTCCGCCGCCCGGTGCACCGCGGCCTGCTCGGCCGCCTCCGCCGCCTTGATGTCCTTGACCAGCTTCTCCTGGGCCTCGGCCTCGGCCGCGATGATGATCGCCTGCCGCTCGCGCTCGGCCTCCTCCACCGCGCGCAGCCGCTTGATCGACTCCTCCTGCTCGGCGACCGTACGGTCCACCGCGACCCGCTCACGCACGACCTCGGCGATCTCCCGCCGCTCCGCCTCGACCTCCTTGTCGGCGGCGATCCTGGTCAGCGCTGTCTCACGGTCACGCGCGATGACCTCGAGCAACCGGTCCTTCTCGATGCGCTCGTTCTCGATGGCGATCACCCGCTCGCGGTTCTTCTCCGCGACGGCCACCTCGCGTGCCTGGTTCTCGCGCTGCACGCCGAGCTGCTCCTCGGTCCGCAGGAAGGCGCTCTGTGCCCGCAGCCGCTCTTCCTCCATGACCCGCGCGGTCTCCGCCTCCTCACGGGCGCGCACCGTCTCGATCTCGCGGCGCTGCTTGATCTCCGCGTCGGCCTGCCGGCGCTCCAGCTCGAGAATGGCCTCGCGCGCGTCGACGTTCTGCCGGGTGATCTCCTTCTCCTCCGTGCGCTGGAACTCGTTGGTGCGCACATGCTCGACGGACGTCATCTCGGTGATCTTCCGGATGCCCTGGGCGTCGAGGACGTTGGACGGGTCGAGCTGGGAGAGCGGCGTCTGCTCCAGGTAGTCGATCGCCGCGTCCTCGAGGCTGTAGCCGTTGAGGTCGGTGCCGATGAGCTGGATGATCCGGTCCCGGAGCTCGTCGCGCTTGGTGTAGAGGTCGGTGAAGTCCATCTGCTTGCCGACGGTCTTGAGCGCCTCGGAGAACTTGGCGTTGAACAGGTCCTGCAGCGTCTCCTTGTCACTGGCCCGCGCGGTGCCGATGGCCTGGGCGACCTTGATGACGTCCTCGACGGTCTTGTTGACGCGGACGAAGAACGAGATCCGGATGTCGGCGCGGATGTTGTCGCGGCAGATGAGACCGTCACGGCCGGTCCGCGTGATGTCGATGGCCTTTACCGAGATATCCATGGTCTCGGCCTTGTGCAGGACCGGCAGCACGACCTGCCCGGTGAAGGTGACGTCCACCTTCCGCATCTTGGAGACGATCAGAGCCTTGCCCTGTTCGACCTTGCGGAACAGTCTCGAGACGATCAGCAGCAGACCTATGGCGATGAGCAGTACGACGGCGATGAGCACGCCGATGCCCACAGTGATGGCATCCATGAGGAATCCCTCGCGTGAGAGGTGAGGTACGAGTGGCGAGCGGGGAAGGCGGTGCGGTCGCGAACGTGGTCGCGTCACGAACTGCCGGGGGTGACGGAAGGTCAGGCAGCGGACGAGGAGCCTGCACCGGGCAGTTCACCGAACTGAGGGAAGGGCGCGACCCAGAAGAACTCACCGGTCTCGTCGTACGCGTAGAGCAGCCCCGTGGAACCGGCGGCGAGAGGCTCCTCATCCTCGGCGCCCAGTGCTCTGACCTGCACGACGGCGGTGGAGCCGTCCCGGGCAGCGACCTCCGCCTGGCCGAAGCGCGCGTCCACCCGCCCGGTGCGGACGGTGCACGTCATGCCGACGAAGTCCTGCCGGGACGGCCCGCGTTCCTCGGGGAACAGCCTGACCAGGATGCGCACCAGACGTCGGGTGACCCACCAGGCGACGAGCGCCGCGGCGACGAGTACAGCGCAGGCGAGGGCGGCGTACGGGACGCCGGCAAGGGAGGACCGGCGCAGCAGTACGGATCCGGTAAGGCTGGTGAACCAGGCGAAGGTGATCAGCAGCGACGCGGCGACCGAGACCGGCACCCCGCCGAGGCCGGCGGCGGCGATGCCCGACGGCTCGATGTCGGTGTCGAAGGTGCCGTGTTCCGCGACGCCGAGAAGCACGAGCAGCCAGAAGACGAAGACCACGGCGAGCGCGGCGCTGAGCAGGAGGGTGGGGAACGAGAAGGCGGCCGACAGGAACTCGTTCACCGTTCGACCCCCGTATCCCATTGCCGAGTCACAGCATCAGGAGCATCCCGTGCTCCCGAGCGGGCCCATCGTCGCAGTGATCAGTAGTTGCTCGCATTGCCGGATTCCGGCAGTCTTTACGCGTTCTTGATGCCGGACGACCGCCGCGTGACGCAGTCGGCGGCCGAATGGTTCCGGGGATCGGTGGGGGGACACGCATGACAGTCAAAGAGGTTCCGGAGGAGTACCTCTCGGGGTACGCGGAGATCCTGGCCGAGGTCGGCCGGACAGGACGCCGGCTGACCCGCGACGAGGTGGAGGGCCGCCGGGCGCTCGGCGAGCAGGCCGCCGAGTCCGGTCACGGCCTACGGGCCCTGGTCATCCGGCACTTGGCGGCCACCAGGGCGTCATGGCCGCGGACCACTTCTCCGGAGAGCGTGCTCGCAGCGGTCGAGCAGGCCATCGACGCGTTCGCGGGCGGCTACGAGCGGGCGCAGCGGCTGGCGGTGCGCAAGGAGGAAGCCGCACGGCGGGAGTTCATCGACGACCTGCTGTACGGACGCAGCGACCCGGGCCGACTGGCTGAGCGTGCCGAACGCTTCGGGCTGCGGCTCGCCCACGCGCACGCCGTCGCCGTCGCCGCCGGCCCTGAACCGTACGACGACACGCATCCGGTGACGCGCTCCGTGGACGCGGCCCTGCTCAGCCGCTTCGGGGACCGCCGGATCCTGCTGACCACCAAGGACGGCCGGCTCATCTGCGTGGTGCCGGCCGACCAGGAGGAGGTCGTGCGGTACTTCGCCAAGCAGGCGCACGCTGCGACGGACGGCGGACGCGCGGCCATAGGACGCGCCCATCCGGGCGCGGGCGGCGTCGTCCGCTCGTACGAGGAAGCCCTCAACGCCCTCGACCTCGCCGACCGCATCGGCCTCGACGAACCGGTCCTGCACGCGGCGGACCTGCTGGTCTTCCCGGTGCTGGCACGTGACAGGGAGGCCATGGCGGATCTGGTGCACAGTGCGCTCGGCCCGCTTCAGCAGGCGAGGGGTGGCGCGCAGCCGCTGCTGGACACACTGCACGCGTACTTCGACGCGGGGTGCGTCGCCGCGCAGGCGGCCCGGGCGCTGCGGCTGAGCGTACGCGCCCTGACGTACCGGCTGGATCGGATCTACCGGCTGACCGGCTCCGACCCCACGGATCCTCAGCACCGCTACACGCTGCAGACAGCGGCGATAGGGGCGCGCCTGCTCGACTGGCCGGCGAAGGAGCTCTAGGCGACCGCGGTCGTGGGGCCGGGGCCTGGCCCCGCCTCGAGGCGCTCCTGACGTCCCGGCCCTGGCTTCCCGGCCCTGACGTCCCGGCCCTGATGTCCGGTCCGCGATGCGCGGACCGGACACCGGAAAGCCGGACCGGGTCGGATCAGATGTTGACGCCGAAGTCCTGCGCGATGCCGCGCAGGCCCGAGGCGTAACCCTGGCCGATGGCACGGAACTTCCACTCGGGGCCGTTGCGGTACAGCTCGCCGAAGACCATCGCGGTCTCGGTCGAGGCGTCCTCGCTCAGGTCGTAGCGCGCGAGCTCGTTGTTGTCGGCCTGGTTGACGACGCGGATGAACGCGTTGCGCACCTGGCCGAAGGACTGCTGGCGGCTCTCGGCCTCGTAGATCGAGACCGGGAAGACGATCTTGTCGACGTCGGCGGGGACCGCGGCCAGGTTGACCTTGATCTGCTCGTCGTCGCCCTCGCCCTCACCGGTGAGGTTGTCACCGGTGTGCTCGACGGAGCCGTCGGAGCTCTTGAGGTTGTTGAAGAAGACGAAGTTGCCGTCGTTGGTGACCTTGCCCTCGGCGTTGGTCAGCAGGGCGCTGGCGTCGAGGTCGAAGTCGGTGCCGGTGGTGGTCCGGACATCCCAGCCCAGGCCCACGGTGACCGCGGTCAGGTTCGGCGCGGCCTTGGTCAGCGAGACGTTGCCGCCCTTGCTGAGGCTGACTCCCACGAGTCCCTCCATTGTTGTTTCAGGGGCAGCGCCCCCGTCGTGCATGGCTATCGGATCAACGAAAGGATCCTAGTGACCGGTTCCCGCGCAAAACAGGCTTTCGCGCGCCGGTTCGCGCGAACGTGCCCGGACGGGACCGGGACGACGCACGTGCGGCGAACGCCGCGGCTCAGAGGGCGTCCAGCGCCGTGACGTAGTCGTTCAGGTCGCGGGCGTCCGGCAGGCCGTTGACGACCGTCCAGCGCACCACGCCCTCCTTGTCGATGATGAAGGTGCCGCGCACCGCGCAGCCCTTCTCCTCGTCGAAGACGCCGTAGGCGCGGGAGGTCTCGCCGTGCGGCCAGAAGTCGGAGAGCAGCGGGTACTCGAGGCCCTCCTGCTCGCCGAAGACGCGCAGGGTGTGGATGGAGTCGTTGGAGACGGCCAGCAGCTGGGTGTCCTCGTTGACGAACTTCGGCAGCTCGTCGCGCAGGGCGCACAGCTCGCCGGTGCACACGCCGGTGAAGGCGAAGGGGTAGAAGAGCAGTACGACGTTCTTCTCGCGCCGGAAGTCCGAGAGCGCGACGGTGCGGCCGTGGTTGTCCTTGAGCTCGAACTCCGGTGCCTTGTCGCCGACCTCGATCGCCATGGAGAAAGCTTCCCTTCTGTGTGCCCGTCCGGTAGAGGGCCAGCCTACGCAGAAGGCCCCCACCGGCGGTGCCGG
>NZ_JBSGZJ010000117.1:0-17106 GCF_053610925.1 Streptomyces sp. NPDC054847
CGCCCGCACCGCCGGCGGCCCGGACGTCACATCGCCCTGCGCAGGCTCAACCGCCCAGGAAAACGGGGTTGGTGAACGCGGCGAGCGCCCCCGGCATCGGCGGCATCACGGGCGCGTGACGCACCTCGGCGCGTACGTAGGTGGCGTACCGCGCGGTCGTGCGCCACTCCACCGTCCCGGACCCGTCCGGCGGGAGCGCCGCCGAGTGCAGCACCCCCTGGTCGGTGACGAACCGGACGGTGCAGCCGGGCGCGCCCTCGACCTCCAGCCGTACCGTCACCGGATCCCGGTCGTCCACGGGGAGCCGCTCGCCGATGCCCGCGTGCCGGCCGCGCCCGCCGGCCGCGGAGAAGGCGAGCGAGACGTCCTTGGACTCCGCGACGTAACTGCGTCCGGCCCTGATCCCGTCGAGGATCGCCTCGCGGGTCAGGTCGTCGGCGAGGACGACGGTCTGTGGTGTGCCGACCGGGTCGGGGTCGCGGTGCGCGTCGCTGCTGCCCATGGCGGGGGTCCACCGCTTGCCGGTACGGGCGGCGAGCGCGAGCGTGCTGTCCCAGTCGGCGAGCGACACCTCGTCGTCGGGCGTGTAGGGCCCGTTCCAGACCTCCACCGCGTCGGCCTCCCCGAAGCCGAACTTCCAGTTGCAGCCGATGCAGGTGGCGTGCGGATGGGCGGGGACCACCAGCCCGCCGGCCCGGCGGATCTCGCGGGCGTAGTGCCCGAAGCGGTTGTCGCGGGCACGGTAGCGCCAGTCGATGAACGTGCCGGGATCGGTACCGAGCGCCACCACGTGCCCGTTGCGGGTCGTGACCTCCTCCCCGAGAAGGATCAGCAGATCGTCCCCGGCCTCCGCCGCCCAGTGGGCGTGCGCGGAGTGGGTGTTGTGCTCGGACGAATTGATGAAGTCCAGCCCGGCGGCGCGGGCGAGGGCGGCGATCTCGGCGGGAGTGCGCCTGCCGTCCGAGTACCAGGAGTGGAGATGGCAGTCGCCGCGGTACCAGGCACGCCCGCGGCCCTTGGCCCGCTCGGGCGGGTGGACCACCTCCGTGGCAGGGGCAGGCTCGCCGTACGTCAGCGTGACGCTCACCTCGTACGGGAGGCCCTGCGGCGCGACCGTGTACGGGCCCAGCGCGACGTGCCAGGTGCCGGGGCGGACCGGGCCGGGGATGTAGCCGGGGGTCGCCTCGTCCGCGCGGATGAAGAACTCCGTCCGGGCGCCGCCCGACCAGCCGCGGAAACCGGCACCGCCGAGGGCGGTGCCGCGCTCGTCGAAGACGCCGATGTCCAGCGCGTTGCCGGCCGTCCCGGCCGGCTGCGCCGGTCGCTCGTACCGGTACGAGACGCGGATCTCCCGCACCCCGCGCGGCACTTCGACCGGCAGGTAGACGTAGTCGGGGGAGCCCGGCGGCAGCGTGCCGCGTACGACCTCCGTCCGCCGGCCGCCGTCGCGCGGCGCGGCGCTCGCGAAGCTCACGGTCCCCAACGTAAGCGCGGCGGCGGCCCCGGTCACGAGCAGCCCGCGCCGCGCCATGGCGTGTCCTGCGTGTCCGGCGTGTTCTGCGTGCGCTGCGTGTCCCGCTGGTACTTCGTCGTTCGCTTCCTCGTTGCACATGCCGTCTGCTCCCCAGGGTGTCGAGAAGGACAGGAGTGATGCAGCTTGCGGCCTCGCGGTCGAACCCTGGTATTCAGCCGTGAACGAGCGGCCAAGGGAAGGGGGTCGACGGACGGCGCGGTCATGACCGGAGACGGTGCGGGCCCTGACGGCATACGTTGGGCGCATGCGGATCTCGACCACCATCTTCCTGACCGACGAGACGATCAGCCCGGTGCGGCTGGCCCGCGAGCTGGAGCAGCGGGGCTTCGCCGGCCTCTACGTTCCCGAGCACACCCACATCCCGGTGGAGCGGACCACCGGCTACCCCGCGGGCGGCGAGCTGCCCCGCGAGTACGGACGCACGCTGGACCCCTTCGTGGCGCTCGCGCAGGCCGCGGCGGTGACGTCGACGCTGGCCCTCGGCACGGGCATCACCCTGGTCGCGCAGCACGATCCGATCGACCTGGCGAAGCAGATCGCGACCCTGGACCATGTCTCCGGCGGCCGCTTCACACTGGGCGTGGGCTTCGGCTGGAACAAGGAGGAGGCGGCGGACCACGGGGTCGAGTGGTCGACGCGCCGCGAACTCGCGCTGGACCGGATGCGCCTGATGCGGGCGCTGTGGGCGCCCGAGCCGACCCCTTACAAGGGTGAGTTCAGCTCGGTCCGCCCTTCGTCGGCCTTCCCCAAACCGGCCGGTGGCGCCCCGCGCATCCTGGTCGGCGGCGCGGCGGGTCCGAAGCTCTTCTCCCACATCACGGAGTACGCGGACGGCTGGCTCCCGATCGGCGGCCGGGGCCTCACGGAGACGATGCCGCAGCTCCGCTCGGCCTGGGAGGCGGCGGGCCGCGACCCGAAGACGCTCCAGGTCGTCCCGTACGCGGTTCGCCCCTCCGCGGGGAAGCTGGCGCACTACGCGGAGCTGGGCGTGGAGGAGGTCGTCCTCCAGCTCCCGCCGGCGGCCGAGCCGGAGGTCCTGCGGGCGCTGGACGAGTACGCGCAGTATCTGTAGCGAGGCCGGACAGGGCTGGCCCTGCACGCTCGACTGCCGGGTGCGACTTCGGGCTGCGGAGGGG
This sequence comes from Streptomyces sp. NPDC054847, assembly GCF_053610925.1. NCBI lineage: Bacteria > Bacillati > Actinomycetota > Actinomycetes > Kitasatosporales > Streptomycetaceae > Streptomyces > Streptomyces sp. NPDC054847. The sequence continues at coordinate 2,671 of NZ_JBSGZJ010000117.1, forward strand.
TAAAGCGATCAGGGCACGTCGTGCTGCGGTCAAGCTGCGGTCAGGTCGACTGCTGCGTGGGCGCAGCCGCCGCACAGGCCCGGCTCGGGCGCGCGGAACGCGAGGTCGCAGGCGTCGCACGTCTGGAACGGGTCCGGGCGACGTGCGGAGGGCGGGACGGCCGGGAGCGGCGGCGGCAGTAGCTCCGTCAGCCGGTGCCGGAGCAGACCCGCCGGGCGGTGCAGGTCGCCGGCGGGCAGCGCGGCCGTCAGCGTCCGCCGTACCGCGTCGGGCGCGACGCCGCGCTCGAGCCAGGCGTCCACGGCCGGGGCCAGGCGGCCGATATCCCGCTCCGAGAGCAGCAGCCGGGGATCGTGCCGCCGCAGGTCCGCGAGGAGCGCGGCGGGGACGGGACGCGGGGGCGTCGGCTTCGGGTGATCGGTCGTCGGCCGGGGTCGTGGACCGTCCTGCTGTCGCAGGGGTACGGGCTCCGGTCCGACGACCGGGTTCGGCACCGGCGGCTCGACGGAAGGTGGTGGCGCTTCCCGTCGGGCGACGGGCCCGGCCTGCCCCGGCACACGGACCCGCATCGCGGGCGGGTTGTTGAACGACTCGGTCGTCGTGATCAGCTGCCCGGACGGCAGCCGCACCCGCGTGCGCCGCAGATACCCGTACCGCTCCAGCTCGTTGAGCGCGTCCGAGATGCGGTCCTCGCCCTCGGGGAACCGCTCGGCGAGCTTCTTGACCGAGATCCTCGTCCCGGTGCGCAGCGACTGGATGTGCACGGACAGCCCGATCGCGGTCAGCGAGAGACGGTCGTGCTGGGCGAGGTGATTGCCGACCACGACGAAGCGTTCGTTGTGCGGCAGATTGATGTGCCGGATGCCGACCGAGGGAACGGGCGGCGACGCGCACAGGGGCGCGTTAAGCTGCGGTACAGCCATGGGGAAGCGTTCTCTTCCTCGTTGGTGAGGCCCTCGATCGGGATGCCAGTCCCGGCCGGGGGCCGCCGCATTTCTGCGGTCGTGTTCTGTTGTCGAGCCTGAGCTTGCACCGCGTCATGGCATATGCGCCACTCGAGTTGGGGTGCGTCACCCGTCCGAGTGAGCGGGGGTGAGGTTGGGGTGGGGAGGGTTCTTTCCCTGGTTCTTAAAGCTTTTGAAGCGGGCACGTCGAGGTCCAGGAGAACCGGGACCGGGAAACCCCGATCCGGCCCTACCGTGACAAATCGCCCCCAGCCGGGGCGCGTGTTCCGCCGTCGGTGCGCTTCGGCCCCTCAGGGCGTGGGAGCAGCCCCGGTGAACGCGACGAAGTCGGCCCAGGCGGAGGCGCGCACGGCGAGCCGGGGTCCGGCCGGATCCTTGGAATCGCGGACGTGGACGGTGCCGCGACCGTCAGCGATCTCGACGCAGGACCCTCCCTCACCCCCGCTGTAGCTGCTCTTGAACCAGTGGAGCTGCTGCTCGGTGTTCATCGCTCTCCCAGCATCTTCTCGATCAGGGCCAGGGATTCCCGCGCGTTGAGGGCCTGAGACCGAAGGATGCCATAGCGGGCGGTGATGAGCCTGACCTGCTCCGCATCAGTGATCAGCCGGGGGTACCCCTGCACCTCCGTGTACGCGACCTGCTGGCGCGTCTCAGCCGTGAGCAGGGTGAACACGCCGTCGACGTTGGGGTGTTCCTCGCGGTTCGTCGGCATGACCTGTAGTTCCACGGTCCGCATCCGCCCCACCCGGAGGAGCTGGCGCAACTGGGCCTCATGGACCGTCCGGCCACCGATCGGACGCTGGAGCGCCGCTTCCTCCACAATGAAACTGCACGTGGGCGCCGGCCACCGCTCGAAGAGCTGCTGCCGTGCCAGTCGGTCGACGACGCGAATCGCGATGGTCTCCTCATCGAGCAGCGGCCGACGTTGGGAGAAGATGGCCCGCGCGTAGTCCTCGGTCTGCAGAAGGCCGTGAACGACCTGATTGCTGTAGTCGTGCAGTTCTACTGCTCCGGCCTCCAGCTTGGCGTAGTTCCGGTACCACTCCGGGTGCCGGGTCCGCGCCTTGGTCTGTGCCTCCCGCACGTCCGGCACCGCTGCCCTCAGCACGCCCCGCGCGTCCAGCAAGTCGTCCGCGCGCTCCAGGAAGTCGGGCTGCGGCGTCCGGACGCCGCGCTCCATCGCGGAGATCAGCGCCTCCCCGCAGTGTGTCGCCGCGCCCAGCTCCTTCTGGCTCAGCCCGGCGGCCTCACGCAGCACCTTGATCTGCTTCCCGAGGGCACGGAAGAGGTGTGTCGTTCCGTCCACCTCGGCCGGCCGATCCGGCCGCTCGTCGCGATCCGCGTCCGCCATGCCCGACCTGCCTCTCGCTCGCCGCCGTCGGGTCACTCCCGACGACCCGTACACGACGGCACCCGCACCCGCACAACTGCGCCCCGTCGACCGGCAACCCCTGGTCAGGGTAGGCAGGGGCGGACACGCTCGGTGACGTGAATACGGAAACGACCACCTGCAAGGCTGAGTTCGTCCAGCGCTTCACTGCCACCCGCCGCGGTGCTCGCCTCGCTCGCCGTCTGGCGCTGCACCAGCTCGAGGACTGGGGTTACGGCTACGGCACGGAGACGTCGGAGGCGGTGGGCCACATCGTCGCCGAACTGGCCGCGAACGCGGCGACACACGGGCAGGTGCCGGGCCGCGACTTCGAGCTGCGCCTGCTGCTGTCGGAGCCGGGCACCCTGCGCATCGAGGTCTCCGACACCCGCTCCGAGCGCCTCCCGTCCCTGCCGGAGCCGGCGGCCCCCGACGCCGAATCGGGGCGCGGCCTGCTGCTGGTCGTGGCCCTGGCGGACGCGCGGGGTGTCATGCCGCGCCGCGTGGGCAAGACGGTCTGGGCGACCGTCGCAGCCCGCGACGCAGCGGGTCCGGCCACGCCCGGCTGAATCGGGATCGCCTTCGGAAGCGGGGCCGGGCGTGCCGGCGGCCCGGACGAAGTCCGCCCCGGGCTGCGACGAGGCGGCCCGGGGCGGGTGGTGCTGCTTCTCCTGCGGGACGGCACCGGCCGGTCCCGGCCGTGTGCTGGTCGTCAGCCGAACTGGCCGGGCTGGTAGCTGCCGGCGGGCTGCTGGACGATCACGTTCGCGCGGTTGTAGGTGTTGATGAGGGCGATGAGGCAGACCAGGGCGGTGAGTTGCTCCTCGTCGTAGAACTTGGCGGCGTTCGCCCAGGCCTCGTCGGTGACGCCACCGGCCGCGTCGGCGATGCGGGTGCCCTGCTCGGTCAGCTCCAGGGCGGCACGCTCGGCGTCGGTGAACACGGTGGCCTCACGCCAGGCCGCGACCAGATTGAGGCGGACCGAGGTCTCCCCGGCGTGCGCGGCGTCCTTGGAGTGCATGTCGGTGCAGAAGCCGCAGCCGTTGATCTGGCTGGCGCGGAGCTTCACCAGCTCCTGCGTCGCGTGGGGCAGCGTCGAGTCCGAGACGACCTTGCCCGCGGCGTTGAGGTGCTTGATGAACTGGAGGGCGGTCGGGTTGGCGAAGAGGTTCAAGCGGGCGTCCATGGTGAGCTCCTGTGCCGTTGCCGATGGTTACACCTCTCCGACGGAACGACCGGGCGAGGATGTGACACGTCTGGATGTGACCCGCGTCACGCACGGCTGGGGCCGACCCGCCGGCCGACGAGGTTTCCGGACGGCAGGGCGAGGATGCGCGGGCCGCAGCGCCTACCCCTACGGCTCTCAGGTGCCGGTGCGCCGCAGCCGCCGCGCAATGTCGATGTCTCGCTCCAGTGCGCTGAGCCGAGGAGGCTCCCGGTCGGAGTCGAGAACGACGACATGGATCTCGTCGCCGATCTGGGGAGTGGCGATGCTCGTGTCCCACCAGGATGGATGCTTCACCCGGTCGATAAAACCGCGCACTCCGCTCCGTTCCACTTGTGCCCCTATGGGGGCCACAGCGGTCACTGTGACATCGAGTTCTTGGTGATTGCGAAGTGTCATGTCGGCCCTCCGTAGACGAGTGGCCAGTCGGCTGCCACGTGTCCTTTGAGGCGTCTCGCCATTGCGGGCAAACAATCATCACATGGGACACCGGCCGTCAGCGCGACGCCGGTCGCAGTGCCGGGGCCGACAGGCCCGTCGCGTCGTCCGGGCTCGCGTACGGGTCCGTCGGCGGGGTCGGGTCGTAGGCGCACTCCGCGTGCACGCCCCCGTGGAAGCGGCCGCCGTCCGCGTACCACTCGTAGACCTGGCGGCCGTCGCCGTCGCGCTCCGTCCGGAGCGTCCAGTTGTCGCCCGACGGTGTGGAGTCGAACGAGACGATGTCCCAGCCGTCCGCCTTCAGGTGGTCGCGCAGACGGCGCATGGCGGGGAGCGCCTCCGACTCCGTGACGTCGGTGAGTTGCCACTCGTGGGAGAGGGCGTAGGCGTTGTCGACGTGCTCGTCGGCCACGCTCTCCAGGCCGTCCGGGTAGCAGTAGCCGGACGACAGGGAGTTGAACTCGCCCGGCGGGATCTGCGCGTCGAAGCCGAGGACGTCGTACGACTCCTGGGACCGGGCGCCCGCCCGGTCCACCATGGTCTGCGGCGCGACCTTCGGATAGTCCTCGGGGGTCGCGCGCTGCACGCCGTACGTCACCAGTACGGCAAGGATCAGCAGTACGGGGATGCCGACGATCGTCGCCAGGGCGATGCCGAGCCACTTGGCGGCGGACGTGCTGGTGCGGGGCTGCGCGAGGTCTTCGGTCACGGGTACGACGCTACGAGGAGGCCCGGCACGGCCGTACCCGTCAACCGACTCAAGTCGGATGAGCACGACTACTCAGCCGACCGGGCGCCGTAGGAGCGGGACAGGATGCTGTTCCGCACGTGCACGGAGATCGCTGTACGGACGACGTCCCCGGGAATCCTCCCGCGACCGCGAACCTGAGCAGTGCGGGCGCGAGTTCGTCCAGGGCTGCGCGGCCCGGGCCCACCATGCGACGGAGATCCGGTGGCAAATCGACGCATACGGGACGCATGTCGCCGACGTCATGGACCCGACCCACCCCGCTCGTATGCTCGACGCATGACCGATCACCAGGGCGGACCCCATCCGGCACGGCCGACAGAGAACGCGATGCGCCGGGCGCTCAAGCGGGCCAGGGACGGGGTCGCGCTCGATGTCGCGGAGGCCGCCGTGCTGTTGCAGGCGCGCGGTGAGGACCTGGAGGACCTTGCGGCCTCCGCGGCGAGGGTCCGGGACGCGGGGCTGGAGGCGGCCGGCCGGGCCGGGGTCATCACGTACTCGAAGAGCGTCTTCATCCCGCTCACCCGCCTGTGCCGCGACAAGTGCCACTACTGCACCTTCGTGACCGTGCCCGGCAAGCTCCGCCGCGCCGGCCACGGGATGTTCATGTCGCCCGACGAGGTGCTGGACATCGCGCGGCGCGGCGCCGAAATGGGCTGCAAGGAAGCACTGATCACCCTCGGCGACAAGCCGGAGGACCGCTGGCCCGAGGCCCGCGAGTGGCTCGACGCGCACGGGTACGACGACACGATCGCGTACGTGCGGGCCATGGCCATCCGGATTCTCGAGGAGACCGGGCTGCTCCCGCACCTCAATCCCGGGGTGATGTCCTGGACCGACTTCCAGCGGCTGAAGCCCGTCGCGCCGTCGATGGGCATGATGCTGGAGACGACGGCGACCCGGCTGTGGAGCGAGCCGGGCGGGCCGCATTACGGGTCGCCCGACAAGGAGCCCGCCGTCCGGCTCCGCGTCCTCGAGGACGCGGGACGGACGAACGTGCCGTTCACCAGCGGGCTGCTGATCGGGATCGGCGAGACGTACGAGGAGCGCGCCGAGTCGCTGTTCGCGCTGCGCCGCGTCTCGCGGGCGTACCACGGCATCCAGGAGCTGATCCTTCAGAACTTCCGCGCCAAGCCGGACACGGCCATGCGGGGCATGCCGGACGCCGAGCTGGACGAGCTGGTCGCGACCGTCGCGGTCGCGCGCCACATCATGGGGCCCTCCGCCTGCCTCCAGGCACCGCCGAACCTCGTGGACGAGGAGTTCGCGCGGCTGATCCGCGCCGGGATCGACGACTGGGGCGGCGTGTCCCCGCTCACCCCCGACCACGTCAATCCCGAGCGGCCCTGGCCCCGGATCGACGAGCTCGCCGAGAAGTCGGCGGCCGAAGGCTTCGAGCTCCGCGAACGGCTGTGTGTCTACCCGGAGTTCGTGCAGCGCGGCGAGCCGTGGCTCGACCCGCGGCTGCTGCCGCACGTACGGGCGCTCGCCGACCCGGAGACCGGCCTCGCGAAGAGCGACGCCTTTCCCACGGGGCTGCCCTGGCAGGAGCCCGACGAGGGCTTCACCGCCACCGGGCGCACCGATCTGCACCGGACCATCGACACCGACGGCCGTACGCACGACCGGCGTGACGACTTCGACGCCGTCTACGGCGACTGGGACGCCCTGCGGGAGGCCGCCGCGCCCGGCATGGTGCCGCAGCGCATCGACACCGACGTGAGGGCCGCACTGGCCACGGCCGCCGACGACCCCACCAGGCTCACGGACGACGAGGCCCTGGCCCTGCTGCACGCCGACGGGCCGGCCCTGGACGCGCTCACCCGCATCGCCGACGAACTCCGCAGGTCGGTCGTCGGTGACGACGTCACGTACATCGTCACGCGGAACATCAACTTCACCAACGTCTGCTACACCGGCTGCCGTTTCTGCGCCTTCGCCCAGCGGCGCACCGACGCCGACGCCTACACCCTGTCGCTGAGCCAGGTCGCGGACCGGGCGCAGCAGGCGTGGGACGTCGGCGCGGTCGAGGTGTGCATGCAGGGCGGCATCCACCCCGACCTGCCCGGCACCGCGTATTTCGACATCGCGCGGGCCGTCAAGGAACGCGTCCCCGGCATGCACGTGCACGCCTTCTCGCCGATGGAGGTCGTCAACGGGGCCAGCCGCACCAACATGTCCGTCCGTGAGTGGCTGACTGCGGCGAAGGAGGCGGGCCTCGACTCGATCCCCGGCACCGCCGCCGAGATCCTCGACGACGAGGTCCGCTGGGTCCTCACCAAGGGCAAGCTGCCGACGGCGACCTGGATCGAGGTCGTGAAGACGGCGCACGAGCTCGGCATCCGGTCCTCGTCCACGATGATGTACGGGCACGTGGACCAGCCCCGCCACTGGCTCGGCCACTTCCGTACGCTCGCCCGCATCCAGCAGGAGACCGGCGGCTTCACGGAGTTCGTGACCCTGCCGTTCATCCACACCAACGCACCCGTGTACCTGGCGGGCATCGCCAGGCCCGGCCCGACCACCCGCGACAACCGCGCCGTCACGGCGATGGCCCGCATCCTCCTGCATCCGCACATCACCAACATCCAGACGAGCTGGGTGAAGCTGGGGGCGGAGGGCGCGGCGGAGATGCTCCGCTCGGGGGCCAACGACCTCGGCGGCACGCTGATGGAGGAGACCATCTCCCGTATGGCGGGCTCCGGTTACGGCTCGTACCGCTCCGTGCGTGACCTGACCGCCATCGCGGAGGCCGCGGGGCGTCCGTCCCGGCCGCGTACGACGCTGTACGGGGAGGTCCCGGCCGAGCGCCGGCAGGCGGCGAGCGCCTCCGACGGGCACCTGCCGGAGCTGCTGCCCCTGCTGCCGGACTGACCACGGCGGACGGCCCACGGGACCGAGCGCGGGCCAGCGGCCCACCGGACAGACCACGGGCCGGCGGCCCACCGGACCGACCACGGGCCGGCGGCCCACCGGACCGACCGCGGGCGGACCACCGCGGACCGCCGACCGGTCGGGCCGGTCGTCGGCGGACCGGCCCGAGGTCGGGTCCGACCGCGGGCGCCCCCGCGCGAAACCGGCCGCAGGCCGCGCCCGCGCCGGTGCCCGGCATGGCGGGGCATACAGGTCGGTACGCCGCGCCTGCCTTCGTCCCGCGACATACCGGTGCGAGCCGCGCACGGCCCGGCCGGGACCGGTCCTCGCCCCCTGAGCACGCCGTTCCCGTTCGATTACAGTGCTGGGCCGGGCAGTGTTCGTTCGACGTCGGGGAAGGAGCGCGGTGAGCGCAGCAGCCGCAGGCGTGTGGGGCCGTGCCGAGCAGCAGGACTTCCGCGCGAGGGTGCGCGGCGCGCTGCTCGGCGGTGCCATCGGCGACGCGCTCGGCGCCGGCGTCGGTGGGCTCACCATCGAGGAGATCCGCGCCGCCCACGGCCCCGACGGGCTGACGGACCTGGAGCCGGTCAACGGCCGCCGCGGCGCGGTGACGGCCGCCACGCAGCTGACGCTCTTCACCGTCGACGGCCTGATACGGGCCCAGGTCCGCCGTGACACCGGCGCCTGGCACCCGCCCACCGACGTCCACCGCGCGTATCTGAGATGGGCCGCCACGCAACGCGACTGGGGCCCCGACGAGCGGCGCAAGGACAACGGCTGGCTCGCCCGCGAGGAGTGGCTCTACAGCCGCCGCAACCCGCCCCGTGACACCGTCACCGGCCTCGGCGACGCGAACATGGGCACGCTCCAGACCCCCAAGAACCCGGCCGCCCGTGACGCGGGCGCGCTGGTGCGTTCCGCGCCGTTCGGGCTGCTGGTCGGCTGGGAGCCGCAGCTGGTGTGCCAGCTCGCCGTCGAGTGCGCGGCGCAGACGCACGGGCATCCGACCGCGTACCTGTCCGCCGGCGCGTTCGCCGTCATCGTGCACGGTCTGGCGCGCGGCGAGACGCTGGACGGCTCGGTGCAGCGGGCGCTGGCGCAGTTGGCGTCCCGGCCGGGCCACCAGCCGGTCACGGACGCGCTCAAGCAGGCTCTCGGCGCCGTGCGGCAGGGCATCCCGAGCCCTGCGCGGATCGCGTCCCTCGGCGACGCCAGGCAGGCGGAGGACGCCCTCGCGATCGCCGTCTACTGCGCCCTCGTCGGCGAGGACATCCGGCACGGACTGCGTCTCGCCGTCAATCACGACGGCCCGTCCGAGGTGACCGGTACGGTGTGCGGCGCGCTGCTGGGCGCGATGCACGGGGAGACCGCGCTGCCGCCGGCCTGGCTGTGCGAACTGGAGGGCCGTCCGACGCTGCTCGAGCTCGCGGACGACTTCGCGATGGAGATGACCCAGGGCCCGGCACTGCACAGCCCCACGGTGACCGCGCCGGGCTGGATCCAGCGGTATCCGCGGGCGGCGGCCGAGCTGACCTGAGCCGCTCCGCCCGTTCCCGGAGCGACGAGGGCCCGGCCCCCCTCCTCGGGAGCCGGGCCCTCGCACGGTCGGTGCATGGTGAAGAGGCGCGCCTCAGCTGTCGGCGCCCTCGCGGCCGAGCACCTTGACGTCCGCGTCGCCGGCCGCGGCCGGCGACGGGATCAGCCGGGCGGTACCGGTGCCGCCCTCGTCGTCGCCGTTGATCTTGGCGAGGACCTCGTCGCGTTCCGGCGTGTCCTCGGGCTTGATCCAGCCGATCACGATGTAGAGGACCAGGGAGACGACCAGCGGCACCGAGACCTGGTACTGCAGCGGCACACCGCCCTCGACGCTCCAGCTGATCGGGTAGTTGACCAGCCAGAAGGCGAGCAGTCCGACGCCCCAGCTGAGCAGGGCGGCGGTGGGTCCGCTCTTGCGGAACCAGGGGAGCAGGCCCAGCATCAGCGGGATGGCGATCGGGCCCATGAGTCCGGCGACCCACTTGATGACGACGGTGATGATGTCGCCGAAGAACGGGGAGTTGACCTGCGTCGCGATCGCCATCGACAGGCCGAGGAAGAGCAGTGTGGCCCAGCGGGCGGCGAGCAGGCCGACGCGGGTGTCCCACTCCCGGGCCTTGCGGGAGAGCGCGGGCATGATGTCGCGGGTGACGACCGCGGCGATCGCGTTGGCGTCGGAGGAGCACATGGCCATGGTGTGGGAGAAGAACCCGACGATGACCAGGCCCAGCAGACCGTGCGGCAGCAGCTGTTCGGCCATCAGCGCGTAGCTGTCGGCGGGTACGTCGGTCTCGATGAGCAGCGGGGCGACCCACATGGGGAAGAACAGGACGGCCGGCCAGACGAGCCACAGAACCGCGGACAGGATGCCGGAGCGCTGTGCGGACTTCGCGGAGTCGGTGGCCATGTAGCGCTGGGCCTGGTTCCACATGCCGCCGTTGTACTCGAAGGTCTTGATGAAGAGATAGGCGATCAGGAACACCATCATGTACGGGCCCGCGAGCGGCTCGGCGTGGCCCTTCAGCTCGGGCTCGTCCCACACGGTCCACAGGCTGCTGAAGCCGCCGAGCTCGGCCATGACGGCGATGAGCATCGCGATACCGGCGATGAACTGGATTACGAACTGGCCCAGTTCGGTGAGGGCATCGGCCCACAGGCCGCCGACGGTGCAGTAGACGGCGGTGACCGCACCGGTGATCAGGATGCCCGTGTTGAGGGAGACGCCGGTGAAGACGGAGAGGAGCGTGGCGATGGCCGCCCACTTCGCGCCCACGTCGACGATCTTCAGTAGTACGCCGGACCAGGCGAGCGCCTGCTGCGTCGGCAGGTTGTAGCGGTTCTTGAGGTATTCCAGCGGCGAGGCGACGTGCAGTCGCGACCGCACCCGGTTGAGCCGCGGCGCGAACACCTTGGCGCCGATCGCGATGCCGATCGCGATGGGGAAGGACCAGGTGACGTACGAGGTGACGCCGTAGGTGTAGGCGATGGCCGCGTAGCCGGTGAACATCACCGCGCTGTAGCCCGACATGTGGTGCGAGATGCCGGACAGCCACCACGGCATCTTGCCGCCGGCGGTGAAGAAGTCGCTGACGTTGTCCACGCGTTTGTGGGACCAGACGCCGATCGCGACCATCACGCCGAAGTAGCCGATGAGCACGGCCCAGTCGAGACTGTTCATGTCCCCTCCAGAGGGGTCCGCCTTGTGAACGAGGAGCGCGCTTCGTCTTTGCGTCCGTTGAGCGGCGCCCCCATGCGGGAGTTGGGGACTTCCCGGATTGAACAGGCTGCCGCGGGCGGTGGTCAAGGCCTCTGGCGGTCATAAGTGTGAACGAGGATCAGTAAGGCGAACGATTTTTACTCGTTCTTGACCTTGAGGGGCGTTGTCGCGAACGAGACGTGGGCCACACGATGAGCGGGCACTTCGTCGAGTCCGACAGACAGAAGAGACCGCACGGGATGCGGGTCCCGTGCGGCCAGGAAGAGGTGAGGCGACCGGTCCTCGAACTACCGCATCAGCTCACCGGCGTTGACGAGCAGCGACTGGCCGGTGATCGACCGGGCGCGGTCGGAGGCGAGGAAGACCGCCGCCTGGGCGACGTCCCGGTCCGTGGCCAGGTCGGGCAGGGCCGTCCGCTCGGTGAGCCGCCGGAGCACCTCGTCCTCCGCCACTCCCTCGGCGTCGGACGTGAACCGGACGTACGCCCGCACCGGCGGCCCCCACATCCAGCCGGGCAGCACGGTGTTCACCCGGACACGGTCGGGGCCGAGTTCCCGGGCCAGCGAGTACATCGCGGACGTCAGCGCTCCCTTGGACGCCGCGTACGCGGCCTGCCGCACCTGTGAGGGTGCGGCGAGAGCCGACTGCGTGCCGATGAACACGACGGAGCCTCCCCGCTCCCGCAGTCCCGGCAGGCACGCCCGCGTCATCCGCAGCGTGCCGAGGAGATTCACGTCCAGGATGCGCTGCCAGGTGGCGAAGTCGGCGTCCTGGAGGCCGCCGAAGGAACTGTCCAGGGCGGCGACGTGCACCACGGCGTCGATCCGCCCGAAGCGCTCCACGGCGAGCGCGGCCAGCGCCTCGCACTGGGTCTCGTCGGTGATGTCGGTGGCCCGGTACGCGGTACGGGCGCCCCCGGGGTCGATCCCGCCGGCCGTCTTCGCGAGGTGCGCCTCCGTGCGCGCGCCCAGTACGGCGCTGCCACCCTCCTCGACGACCGCCGCCGCGACCTGGAGGCCGAGCCCGGCGCCCACGCCCGACACGACGACGACCTTGTCCCGAAGCAGCATCCCGGTGCCTCCCGAGGCTGGCGGATTATCTGACGGAGCGTCAGAGTAGGTCGGTCCGGCCCAGGAAGGAAGGGGAGCGCCATGAGCGAGGACAGGACCGGCGACGGTGGCGACCGCGGCACTCGCGGTGAGGACACGCGCAGCGAGATGTACGCGGAACTGGCGTCCGTCGGCCCGTACGGGGTGCGCCCCGGCCACGCGCTGATCACGATGGTCGAGCCGCATCCGGGCCACGAGTACGCGTACAACCGCTGGTACGAGGACGACCACTACTACGCGGGCGCGATGGCGATGCCCTGGATCAGCGCCGGCCGGCGCTGGGTGGCGACACGGGACCTGCAACTGCTGCGCTACCCGGAGAAGTCGGCGGTGGCGCAGCCGGTGACGGCCGGGTGCTACCTCTCGACGTACTGGATCACCGAGGGCCGCTACGACGACCACATGAGATGGACCGTCGCCATCAACAAGCGCCTGGGCCGCGACGGGCGCGTCCACCAGCGGCGGACGCACGTCTTCACGGCCTTCCAGGACCACGAGGCCACCGTCTACCGCGACGGCGCCGCGGGCCCGCGCGACCTGCACGCGCTGGACCATCCGTACGCCGGTCTGGTGCTGGAGGTCATCGACGCCGAAGGCCCCGCCGGGCGGGCCGAACTGCTGCGGTGGCTGCGGGCGAAGCATCTGCCGAGGAGGCTGGCGGGCTCGTGCGCCGCCATGGTGACGGTCTTCCGGCCCACACCGCTGCCAGGGGACCGGATGACCTATGTGAAGCAGGTGGAGGGCGTGGACAGCCGGCTGACGCTGCTGTGGTTCCTCGAGGAGGACCCGAGGGACCGGTGGGAGGACACGTTCGCCGGGCTGGACACGGCGGTGGCGGAGTCGGGGCTGGGGCGGGTGGAGCTGGTGGCGCCTTTCGTGCCGACCGTCCCCGGGACCGACCGCTATGTCGACCAGCTGCGCTGAGGCACGCTGCCGACGCGGTCCGGGGTACGGCCGAGCCCCCTCGGCCGGGACGGCGATCCAGTCGAGAGGGCTCTCGGTACTGTCTTGTGCGGGGTGTCGCTCGTGTCTTCGCGTGCTCGTACCGCGGGCGGCGACGCGCTCAGCCGAGATCGAACGCGCCGTCGCCCACTTCATTCACGAACGCGTTCCACGACTCGGGGACGAAGGTGATCGTCGGGCCCGCGGGGACTTTCGAGTCCCGGACCGAGATCGCCTGGACTACAGGGGACTTGACCTCGACACAAGCGCCGTTTCCCGTGGAGTAAGAGGACTTCGTCCAGCTCTCCGTCGCGCCCTGAAGGATTGCCATGTTCGCTCCGCTTCCGGCAAGTGGTGTGATCCGAGCCAACGTTCTTGCTGGCGTGATCGACGCTACTCGCCGACAGAGGGGCGCGAGACGGGCGTTCACTCGACCGGATGGCATATTCCATGCGACTCTTCCGTCACATGGTGCCTCTGGTGTACCGTTCCGCCGCCTTGGGTCAGGCGGCGTCTCCCTCCGTGTATTCCTTGGCGATCGACGCGATGAACTGACGCGTCTGCTCCACGTTCAGGGCCTGCGCGCGCAGGTGCTCGTACATGACGCTGTACTTCTGCACGTCGTTGGCCTTCTCGAGGTACAGGTCGCTGGTCACGCCCTCGATGTAGACGACGCTCGAGTCGGAGGTGTCCGGGAACTCCAGGATCGCGTACTGACCGTTGACGCCCGGGTGCGCGCCCATCTCGAACGGCAGGACCTGCACGGTGACGTGGGGCTGCTGCGACAGCTCCACCAGGTGCTCGAGCTGCTCGCGCATCAGCTGCCGGCCGCCGACCTGCCGGCGCAGCGCCGCCTCGTCGATCACCGCCCACATCCGCAGCGGGTGCTCCGCGTCCCTGATCCGCTCCTGGCGGCGCAGACGGACGCTGACGCGCTTCTCGATGTCGGTGGTGCCGCTCTCCGGCAGCGCACCGGCGATGAGGGCCTCCGCGTACTGCCGCGTCTGGAGCAGACCGGGAACGACCTGCGGCTCGTACACCCGCAGGCTGGCCGCGTCGGTCTCCAGACCGATGTACACGCTGTACGGGATGTCGCCGAAGGCGTGCCACCAGCCCTGCTGGCGGGAGTCCTTGGCCATCTGCATCAGCGAGTCGACGATCCGGTGGTCCTCCACCTCGTAGACCCCGCACAGATCGCGTACGTCGCGCTGGCTGATGGAGCGACGGCCGTTCTCCAGACGGCTGATCTTCGACTGGGAGACGAGCAGGCGCTCCGCGACCTCCTCCGCCGTCATGCCCTTCAGCTCCCGGAGCCGGCGCAGCTCCTGCCCCAATCGGCGTCTCCTGACGGTGGGATTGACGTTGGACGCCACGGGTACTGCACCTCCGACTGTGTAGCTGTGCGTATCTACTGCTGAGCAGATTGCCACCAATGGTGGTCGCTGCGCTGCCAAATGGCTACACGCGCGAACGCCGCGGCTGCACATACGAACGCGCGGGGCAGCCTCCTGGC